>CAZNXD010000248.1:0-3033 GCA_964576935.1 uncultured Pirellulales bacterium
GGAGCAGCCGGAAGTAACCGCCCTGCTGCTGACGGAACAGGGCGATATATACGCGACAGCCACTTCAGCTCAGACTGTCGAAGCCCAGAAAAAATTTGCGCGACAGCTACCCTCGGCCGGCCGACCTGAAGCAGAGTCCGAACAGGACAAAGGCTCCAAGGGCGGTACATCCTTGAAATTGAAAATAGCCAATACTCGCAAAAACACGAAAGACAATAACAGTGATGGTAAGACAGCCAAGCGAAAACCTCCCAAGCCGGGCCAGACCAGTTATGTTTATAAGATAACGAAAGATGGTTTTGTAACCGATGTCTTTAGCCAGGCAGCGGTTTTGTTTGCCCTGGCTCAACAGCAGGATAAGTTATTGCTGGGAACCGGGAATGAAGGCGAGCTATTCACAATCGAGCCGGAGACTGAGCAGGAAACCATAGTCTTCAAGGACGAGCAGGCTTCTCAGATTACAGCGATATCAGTCGCCGGCGACGAAGTCTATCTGGGCACGGCAAACCCGGCTAAGCTGATAAAACTCCAAAAGAGGTTTGTGCTCGAAGGAACTTACGACTCATCTCTTGTAGATGCGGAACAACCCGCCAATTGGGGCAAGCTTCAGATTGAAGCCGATATCCCAAAGGATGCCAGGATTCTTGTCTCATCCAGAAGCGGAAACGTCAAAGATGTAAATCACCCTACGTTCTCGGACTGGACAGAGCCTATCGAAATCAAGGAGCCTTTGCAGTTGCGATGCCCGTTAGGCCGATACTGCCAATATAAACTTACACTGCAAAGTCCCGACGGCCTGGTAACCCCCGTTGTAAGAGAAGTGGCCGTCGCAAGCACTATTCCTAATCTGGCACCAAAGGTCGAAGAAGTTACGGCTGAGCGAATTGACAAACCGGAAAAGGCTGGAATCTTTAATATCAATTACAAGGCCAAGGATGATAATGACGATACTTTGGTTTACAAAATTGATTTCCGCAAGATTGGAAGGCAGAACTGGATTGAGCTTGAAGACAAGACCGACGCTAAATCATTCGAATGGGATGGAAGAACAGTCGAAGACGGCCGCTATGAAATCAGGGTCACCGCAAGCGATGAAAGGTCAAACTCCGAGGCTACTAAGCTGACCGGCAGCAGAATAAGCGAAGCGGTGGTGGTAGATAACACAGGTCCTTCTGTAGAAATACGCTCTATCGAGAACGCCGGCAAAATTATCTCGACGGAACCGGCTGAGGTTCAAGGCGGCAAGGTAACTATACAGATTGCTGTGACCGACCGTTTCAGCGCGATTGCAAATTTGCAATATACAATCGACAGCAATGCCGATTGGCTATCCACCGTACCCGACGATTTGGTTTACGATACGACCAATGAAACCGTCACCATTGTTGTCGAAGAACCTGGTGCCGGCGAGCACGTTTTGGCCATCAAAGCCGGCGATGATGTCGGAAACATGACCTATAAAACCATCGAGCTGCTTGTTAAAAGCGACTAATCGGGCCTGTGACTTATCGATGCGATATATAGAATTTCAGAAAGTTGCTGATGCGGTCAAATCCCTCTGCATTGAGGCGGGGCATGAGCTGCCTGACGATGTCCTGGAGGCTTTAAAGGCAGCCAAAAAACAGGAGTCAGAACAGACAGCTGTACGCACGCTGGAAGCGCTGATTGAAAATGCCCGCATCGCGGCAGCAGAAAAGATACCGCTGTGCCAGGATACTGGAATTACGGTAGTCTTTGTTGAACAGGGTACCGATGTTGCGATAAAGCCGCCTGCACAAAAACCTAACGCGACAATTTGTGACGCTATAAATGCCGGGGTCGAGGCAGGCTATAAAGACGGCTATCTGCGAAAAAGTGTGGTTGCCGAGCCATTAAACGAACGCGCAAACACCAGCACCAACTGCCCTGCTGTAATTCACTATTCAGTGGTACCCGGCGATAAACTCAAACTGACCGTCATGACAAAAGGTGGCGGCTGTGAAAATAAGAGCCAGTTCAGGATGTTCAATCCCACAGCAGAAGCCGAGCATGTCATCGACTGGATTGTTGAGGTGGTAAAGTCAGCCGGCCCCGACGCATGCCCGCCATTTGTGATTGGTGTCGGGCTTGGCGGTGATTTTGAACTGTCTTGTCTTCTCAGTAAAAAAGCCCTTTTGCGAAAACTCGGTTGTCGCCATCCGCAGGGCTTTTATGCAAAGCTCGAACAGGACCTGCTGGAGCGAATCAACGCCCTTGGAATCGGCCCGGGTGGCTTTGGGGGAAAGACAACCGCCCTTGACTGCTTAGTGGAATATGCCCCCTGCCATATAGCTTCGCTGCCGGTTGCGGTTAATATCGAATGCCATAGCCACCGGCATAAATCCGTTATTTTGTGAAAAGTGGGCAAAACCCGCCTTCGGCGGAATTTATCAGACACGGATTAACACCGATTTACACGGGTTAAAAAAATAAATATATAAAAAAACAGTGTTAATCAGTGTCTAATGCAAATTCCTATATCATAAATTTATCTTTATGCGCTTGACACAAAATCGCAATTCCAGTACAATTCCAATCGGTTATTGAGTCTTACAAGCAGCCCCACGCGGCGGTAAGGCCACTAATAAAGAGGAGGCAGTGATGAGAAAAATTCAATCCTTTCATACCTTGTTTGCTATTATCACTTATCTTCTCCTATCTCAGCCCGCTGATGCATCAATTATTGATAGATTGGACATAGGTTATAGAGCCAATACTATAGATGTCGGTAGCCATACACACAATCTAAATTTCACCGATATAGAAGGAGCTTTGGAACAATTAGATAGTTACGATGTACTTTACCCAGGATTTCCTGACATTTCTCCTTTGAATATTCATACAAAAATAATTTCTATTATCCCCGGAGCAGAATTAGAAACAAACGTAAAGCCCCTTAATTACACCTCAACAATTCTGGAATTAAGCCTTATAACAAGGGGTGGAAGCTCAACCCAGATACCTGATGGACATTACCTTGACTTTGAATTTATAGGCACCGGATATCCAACAAAT
>CAZNXD010000249.1:0-3029 GCA_964576935.1 uncultured Pirellulales bacterium
TCGTATCTTCTGGCCGCAATATACGCATCTGAAACTTATCATTGGACAGGTCCGACAGCTTAATCAGTACTGCTTTTGGATTTTAAGGCGGTTATGCGCTGCTTCGCGAAGTTGTAGTTTTCACGGCCGAGTCGGCTGAAGATTTCTTTGCCCGGGTACATAACAGCAAACTGCTTTCTGTAAGCATCTTCTATTTCTACAGCCTTTTTGTAATTTTCAATGGCAAGAGTGTCTTCGCCAAGTTCTTCTGCAATTTGAGCAAGGCGGAACCTTAATCTGCCCAGGCCGGGGTAGAGTTTCACAGCCTGCTTTGAAGTATCAAAGGCTTTGTTGAGCCATTGGGTTCTGTCAGCCTTGTCGGCTTCGGCCAATAATTCGTAGATTTCGGTGAGTCGTTCGTAGTTTTGGAAGTCAACACCGTTGCACTCGACTGCGTTGCGCTCGACTGCGGCAAGGTAAGATTGTTCGGCAAGGATAAGCCGGTCTTTGCGATGGATGGTATAATCACGATATTCGCGAACTGCAAGGCGGCCTTTCATGGTTAAAGGAATGGGATTCAACTTGTCAGCTTCGGCAGCGGCGGTCAGGTAATCTTGAGTTTTGTCGAGAAGAGCTGCTTTATAAGCCTCATGCGCCTTTGCAGTATTTGATGTGGCTGTGGCGACAGGCAAGAAACTATAAACAAGAAATGCAACAACGGCCAAGGCCAGTAAGACAAGTACAGCCGCTCTGCCGAGTCGGCTAACATTAAAAACTTTCGCATCGGGTTGGCGCAGGTTATGCAGTGCGATAAGAGCGGCTAAGACAAACCAGAGTGTTGTATAAATGCCCATCTCAAAAATGGCAAAGTCAATAAGGTTGTGTGCAACAACACCGACAGAGGCGGTAATAAGAGCAGCGGCGGTGAGGTTTGTTGCCTCGAAGCGGTCTTCCCTAAGCATGCCGCCAGCAAGCCAGAGTCCGACTGCGAACATTACGACAGGAACCAGATAAATAGCAAGCACGACATATAAAATCGCCGCGGCAGGCTCACCGGCTGCGGCGATGGGTTTGACAATGGGCCTTATCAATAACAATGCCACTATTAAGACTGTGGCAAAGGTCAGCAGAGTTTTGCGCGGCAATAACTGTGCTGTTTGTTGTGTTGGTTGCTGCGGGGCAATGGTTTTTAGAGCGGCGTGCCATGGTAGTAGTAACATAAGGATAAAGCCAATAAGACCTATGGGACCGTATTGAGTTAATAGCGACAAAATAAAATTGTGGGGGTCTTTGACTACTTCCAGTGCGGCGGGTGTTTTGTACTGGGTGTAATATGATTTGAAGTTGCCGGGACCTACGCCGGTCAATGGATGGTCGGCGTACATTTTAGCGGCGCCGGTCCAGTATTGCCATCGCACGAGCATCGAATTTCCGCCGGGCAGCCGGCCGTGGCTCTGGCCGTACGATACGACTAAAAAGCCTGCTGCAACTGCCAGAACCAAACAAATAATCAACACGATTTTTCGATGCGCGGCAATCCACCGGCCAAGAGAAATCAATAATATGAAAATAATAAGTGCAAGTAAGAATGCGGCAACAGCACCTTTGCTGCGCGCAATTATAAGATTAAGCAAGACGATAATCATGGCGATGCCTGTCGCAGCAACCGGCCAGAAGTTTTTCTTTTGGCGGATGTATTTTTTGAGCTGCTCTGCGAACAAGGCAACAGCAGCGAAAGAAGCGAGAATTGAAAATGAGCCGACAGAATTACTGGTTGTTAAAAAGCCGCTGATACCCCGAGTGTAAAGACGATGCTCGAAAAGCATCTGATTAAAAGAACCGGGTGCAATTCCTAACGGGTCGAGCATGCTATGAGGGTCGGCTTGGTACTGGTCTATCATCATCTGGGTGTCGATGAAAAATTGGCCGGCACACTGAACGGCTGAGGCAACACCAACACCAACAAGTACTAAAAGAATAAGGCGAATCTTGGCGTGCGAATCAAGTATCTGCACGAGCATTACAGCCATGAGGATTGGTATGGCAAGGCTGACGAAGTCATTGATAGCGACGCGTTTGTTCGAAGCTACAGTAATACCTATAAAACCAGCGATGATGAAAAGTACTAAACCGATTTCAAGGCCCGTATAGCGATATGCAAAGCTTCGGCTAAAAGATGCGTATGCGAACCAAAGCACAACCGCAGCCAAAAGAACCAAGGAAAGAGAAAGGCTGTGAAGGTCGCTGTTAAAGTGCATCCAGGGACTGGCTTCAGAGGCATTGACGCTTTCAGTATATGTAGCGCGAATCACAAGTGCGCATAGGCATAACATTAATAGAAAATATTTGAAGAGGCGACGAGGCCCTGACTCGGATGAAATGCTATGACTTGTGAGCTTAGGCATTTTCGGATGCGGATTCGAGAACGGCGATTATGGCAAGTATCATAACGGTCTGAGTGAATATAAGAACGGCACCGGCGAGATTGACCTGATATAGAAAAGTTGCACCGAGGCCGGTGACTAACGTAGCCAAATACAGCGTCAGGACGGTCTGAGTTTCGGACAGGCCTCGACGTTTAAGGCGGTGGGAGAAATGCTGGGTGTCACCAACGAAGGGACTTTTGCCCTGACTTATTCTTAATAAAGTTACACTGATGAAATCATATAAAGGAACGGCCATTACGATTAAAGGCATTAGCACAGGATACCATCTGCCGCTCAGTTCCTGATGATAATAAGTGGTGCGAAGGGTAAGAAGGGCTACGATAAAACCTACAACAAGCGAGCCTGCGTCGCCCATAAAAATCGCGGCGGGAGGGAAGTTGAAAAACAAAAAACCCAGCAGTGTCCCCACGAAAAGAATTGCTATTGCACCGATGAAGACCTGGCCGCTTATGGCGGCGGCGACAAAGAGGATGGCTGAGGCTATTACCGCAATGCCCGCTGAGGCGCCGTCCATATTGTCGAGGAAGTTAAAAGCGTTGATAATCAGGACAATCCAAAAGGTTGAGAGCAGGGAAGTTATGAGTTTGCTCTCGATGAACATTT
>CAZNXD010000250.1:0-3021 GCA_964576935.1 uncultured Pirellulales bacterium
GTGAATGGATTTGCAGCGGTTACCCTGGATTTTGATGACTTCCACGATATGGACATTAAAATAACTTGCATAGACCTTCAGCGGCTCTTCCATGAAGAAATCGGCAATTACGTTTTGAACATGAGTCAGATAGAGCGCCATTTCGCCCACCGTATAACCATCTCCCACACATACTATATCAATTCGGTTTTCAGAGGGCCCGTTATCTATCAGAGTGTACGCATTATACGGCGGCAGCTCTGCAAGAGGCGCAAGTTCCGCCTCCGGCGCCGGCATAATTACCTTACCACCTTTAAGCTGCCCGTCTTCTATATAATCATAATAAACCTCTATCACACCGTTTTGGTCTTCGGTAAGCGTTTCAATTTGTGCCAAGGCCCGCCGGGCGGGATCTTTGGTGCTGACTAAGTCCTTTCCATTTGTAACCGAATTGAATACGGTCAATACCGCCAGACAGAGCACCAAGTGCTTTTCATATCTATCAGTATTCATAACCTCCTGCTGGTTGATAAATCTTGTCTGATATTACTTCACGCAAGTTATAAAACGAAAAATAAAAGAGTGGGTCTATAAGCCGAGTTCTGTTTTAGCGATCATTTATCTGGGCCTGCCGTTACCGACAGGCTCGAGCGACCTACCCGCTGACAAATGCCCGGGCCGAGCGTCAGCATACTTGGTCTTGCAGGCGGTGGGGTTTGCCCTGCCATTACTGTCACCAGTAATGCGGTGCGCTCTTACCGCACCTTTTCACCGTTGCCTTTCGGCTGTGTATTTTCTGTGGCACTTTCCCGTCCCGATATATCGGGAGGTGGCTGTTAGCCATCACCGTTGCCCTGTCCTGCTCGGACTTTCCTCCCCCGTCGTTTTGCTTCGCAAAAGCGAAGTAGCGGGGGCGACCGCCCGACCCACTCTTTTAATTTATTATTTTCTATTTACTATCTGAGATTTTTCAAAGAACCGCGTATCACAACCCGTGCGGAGCATTGTATCATACTTGGCGATTAAATGTTCCTCTTTATTTCGATATGTTTTTTGAAGTTGGCGTCGTTGGTTTCGGGGTAGTCCCTTCTGAAATGGACTCCTCGGCTTTCCTTTCGCTGCTGAGCGGCCTTAGCCATGAGCAGCGATACGGTGAGCATGTTCTGGCACTGCCAGCCCTGCGGTGAATCAAAGACCTTGTCCATGACGTACCTTTGCCAGAACCGGATAATCTCCTGGGCTTCTGTAAGCTGGCGGTCGGTACGTGTGATGCCGACGTTTCGCCACATCAAGGCCCGCAGCGAGTTCCTTATATCCTCAGTATCGAGTCGTGTTCTGCCCGAGTGTGGGATATGATGTTTTATTGCGGGATGCTTTATCCGGCCTAAGTCGTGCTTCTCAATTTGGCAGATGTCCTGTGCTGCGATTGTGCCGAAGACAAGTCCCTCCAGAAGCGAATTGCTGCCGAGCCTGTTAGCGCCGTGCAGGCCCGTCGCGGCAATCTCTCCGCAGGCATAAAGATTGTCAACGCTCGTTTTAGCCGAGGCATCGGTTTTGACTCCTCCTATCATGTAGTGAGCGCTCGGCCTGACCGGTATCATGTCCTTACTGACATCGATATCGAAGCCCTCGCACAATTCACTGATAAAAGGGAACCGCTGGGCAAAATGCTTTTTGTCGAAATGCCGAATGTCGAGACAAACGTGAGTGGATTTCGTCTTGAGCATCTGCGCCAGAATCGCCCTGCTTACGATATCGCGTGGAGCAAGCTCGGCATCGGGATGATATTCAGCCATGAAGGTCTTACCTTTTGTATCCCGCAGAACCGCCCCTTCGCCTCGGAGCGTCTCACTTATCAATGCGCGCGACGCACCTGCAATGTAGAGCGTTGTCGGGTGAAACTGCATGAACTCTAAATCACTCAACACAGCTGACGCCCGATAAGCCATAGCAATACCGTCGGCTGTAGCTACAGAAGGATTGGTGGTTTCCCGATAGAGCTGGCCTGCGCCTCCGGTTGCAAGTATTGTATTCA
The DNA here is from genome assembly GCA_964576935.1 of uncultured Pirellulales bacterium. GTDB lineage: Bacteria > Planctomycetota > Phycisphaerae > Sedimentisphaerales > Anaerobacaceae > CAYMOE01. The sequence goes on from CAZNXD010000250.1 coordinate 2,015, forward strand.
GCGCCCAGATAATCTGTCGGCCTCGGCTGTCCTGGCTGATTGCTCCTACGCATGAGTTGCTGCCATTGGTTAGAAGGTCAATAGCAAAGAAATTTTCCACTATCCTTATATTGGGATTTTCCTGTACTTTTCTTATTAGCGCCTGGGCAATAATCCTGCCGGTCTCATCGCCGTGGGCATGAGCGATGCGAGCATGGCTGTGACCACCTTCAAGTGTTGTGGCGATTTGTCCGTCGATAAGATCGAACTCAACACCCCATTCAAAAAGTTTCTGTAGCAGCTGTGGCCCCCGGCGAACCACCAGCTCAGCCACAGCCTCGTCGGTCAGACCGCAGCCCGTAGCTAGTGTATCTTTAATGTGTGATTCAACGGAGTCGGTTTTTTCCAGCACCGAGGCAATGCCGCCCTGGGCCTTCCAGGTGTTACTGTCTTCGAGAGAACCCTTGCAGACCAACACTACTTTTTGATGCTCGGCTACTTCGATGGCCGCACGCAGACCGGCTATCCCTGAACCGATTACAAGACAATCGGTAAACAGCTGGCTCGTTGAAGCAGCATCTACATTGACAAGATATCGTCTCGACTCCGGTTGAGTAGTTATTGGGTTCATCTCTGCCTACTTTTGATTAGGTTGTATTTTCATTTTTCCATATTCTTAAGTCATTATTCTACACGCCATTATTACAACATTTTATCATTTACAGCCCTAATAGCAACTACATCTGTGCGCCGGGAAAATTGATTTGCAAAAGGGCTCATAAGAAGCGATTATTGTGGTTTATGGACACCGCAAATAAACAGGATGAATTTGCCGCAGCTCGCGAGCGAATGCTCAACTTCGACTTGAAAGGTCGAGGCATCAAAAATGCTGAAGTTTTAAAAATCATGATGCAGATTCGGCGCGAGCATTTTGTCCCTAAAAAGTACAAATCTCAGGCCTATGCCGACGGGCCGCTGCCGATTGACTGCAATCAGACAATCTCTCAGCCTTACATTGTTGCGCTGAT
>CAZNXD010000251.1:0-2113 GCA_964576935.1 uncultured Pirellulales bacterium
CCGGCCAGTACTGCCCACCACCATTTACCCCCTAACTGATACAGTACGAAACAGCTTACACCCAAAATCATAAATGCCGTCAAAAACTGCGTTTTGTCATTGCCTAACTTCGCAATTAACGGCGCCGAAAGATAAACCGAAGTTACTATAGCCCCCACCGCGGCAGCAAGTTTGCCCGAGAGTCTGTACATAGCGACGAACATAAGGATTATAGCACCAGCCTGGAGAACCATCTGAACGAACTTCGGCCCGATATCGTTAAAACCGAAAAGCCGCACACCCAATATATTTACTAAAAGCGTCCCCACCAGAGCGCTGGGTTTTTCCTCTACCCCGATTTTTGCCCCTTCGAGTATGTGTGCAGCAGAATATACATTAGAGCCGCTGTCAAAGGGACCGGGAGAATTGAATTCAAAGTATTTGCCCAGGCCAAACGGAATGCCTGCAAGGATAACAGCCAGGGCAATCAACAGCACGTCGGTTTGAACTTTTTTTTTATTCAGGGCAGGTTTGCTGGATTGATGCCTGTGGGGAGCTTTACGTGGAGGTTTGCTCATTTGGCTGCTCCGGAGTCATCTGAAGAATCGAGAATATCCCTGATGGTATAAGTTGGACGATTCTGCGATTCGTGGTAAGTGCGAACCAGCATCTCAGCTAATAAACCCATGAGGATGAATTGTATAGTAGCGGTTATTAGCAGGCCGGTCAGGTACAAAAGGGGATTGCGGTTCATGGAGAAACCCTGAACCAGCTTTTGGTAGAGCACCGCTATGCCGGAGACAGTCGCTCCGGCGCCTGTCAGCAAACCAAGGCCGCCAAAGACATAGATAGGCTTGGTAGAGAATGAACCGAGGAACTTAACGGTTATCAAATCAAGAACAACTTTAATAGTTCGGCCCAGGCCGTATTTGGCTGCACCTGCGGTTCTGGGTCTGTGGTTGACAACCATTTCGCAGATTCTTGCACCGTTCCAACTGGCTAAGGCGGGAATAAAGCGGTGCATCTCTCCATACAATCTTGTCTCGGCGATAATCTTCTTGCGATATGCCTTTAGAGTGCAGCCATAGTCATGCAGCTTAACACCGGTAATCCTGCTGATAATCCAGTTAGCAGTAACCGAGGGCAAGCGTCGCGTCAGGACGCTGTCGTGCCTCTTCTTTCTCCATCCGCTGACAACATCATATCCCTCTTTGAGTTTATCAATCATGCCGGGGATGTCGGTAGGGTCATTTTGAAGGTCGGCGTCAATGGCGATTATAATGTCACCGTTGGCATGGTCGAAGCCGGCGCTCATGGCAGCAGTCTGGCCGAAATTTCTGCGGAGGCGAATAACGCGGACTCGTGAATCTGCTTCCTGGAGATGCTTGAGAATCTCGAAGCTTTGGTCGGTGCTGCCATCGTCAACGAGCACTATCTCATAGCTGTATTTGTCGGCGAGGACCTGGGTAATTTGTTGGTAGAGTGGCTCTATGTTATCCTGCTCGTTGAGTAATGGAGCCACTACTGAGACTTCGCAATTGTGATTTGACATATATTACTCCGAACAAAATCAGCAATCCGGTAATATAGTAATGGTTGCTATAATCGCTGTAAAGCGGTATTTGTGTTGCTGCAGAGACTCATTTGTGAGGCTGAGGCAGTATTGGCAAAAACAAAGCAGGACAGTAAATTGCTTGCTCAGGGGCAATATTTCGGGTAAAATAAAGGTTTTGCTCTTCTAAATGATATCTAATATTTGCGTGGAGAAATAGACAATGAGAACTGGTTGGTGGATTTTGAGTTTTCTTGGATTGTGTGTACTGGTTTTAGTTATCAACGGCTGTGAAGAACAGGCTGTAGCTACAGAAAAAATGAGCAGCCTTGAAGCAAGCCAGCAAGCCGAAGAAGCAGTAAGCGTCGAACAGGCTGGTGTGCCCGTAGCTGAAGTGGAGGAAAAGACGGCACCGAAGATCGTGTTTGACCATGTAGTTCATGACTTTGGCGATATTGCGCCTAAGTCAAGGAATAAGTGTGAGTTTAAATTTACTAATGAAGGAACCGGCGTTCTGAAAGTTAAAAAGAAAATAGGCTCTACCTGCGGATGCACCGTACCGAGCCTATCGAAAGAAGATTA
>CAZNXD010000251.1:2123-3019 GCA_964576935.1 uncultured Pirellulales bacterium
AATAAAAGTGACATACAACACAGGACGAAGAGGTGGGAAATCGAGCAAACATCTTTATGCCTACAGTAACGATAAAGAAAATGAAAAGGTGGCGCTTACCATCAAGGGCAATATTATCGAGAAAATAAGCTATGAACCGAAAAGACTGAGCCTTGCGCTGAATAAAGAAAACGCCGGCTGTCCTGATATCACTATTGAAAGTAAAGACGATGAGGAATTTGCAATAACCCGCGTGGTGGTTTCGGGTGAGGCTATGACTGCCGAGTATGACCCTTTGGTTAAGGCCACGGAATTTGTTGTGAAACCTAAAGTTGACATGGATAAAATCAGTAAGCAGACTGGCGGTACTTTGACTATTTATCTGACGCATTCGGTAATGGACAAGGTAGCCATACCCTATAATATTCTTGCTCCATTCAAGGCAGACCCGCCTACTATCATTGCACTGAATGCCCAACCGGGCCAGGCAATACACAGAACGGTGTACGTGCTGAGCAATTACGATGAGAAGTTCGAGGTCGAAGCGGTCGAGGCCGAGGATGATTTCATCAAGATTGCTGATGTGGAAAAACACGACGATGACCGGTACAAGATAGATGTTGAGATAATGCCGCCTGAACAAAGCGATAAAAGGCATTTCAACAGTTCAGTTACGGTGAGTATCGCCGGGGGTCAAACGCTGAAAATCAACATTGTTGGGTCTCTGACCTCACGAAAAACTTAAGAAAAGCGTCAAACCGTCAATTGATTAACTCCGATAGTATAGGTGTAGGCCGAGCGCCTTATTTGCGTGCTATTGAGAAACCAAAGGTAGCTTTTTTGGCCGGATTTTGGGAACCGGCTTTGCCGGCTGGTGTCAAAAAAGAATAGACGGAAGACTAAAATGAGCAAGACGT
>CAZNXD010000252.1:0-2993 GCA_964576935.1 uncultured Pirellulales bacterium
CGTCAACATTGCCTACGTCATACCATATACCGTTCGAATTCGGCAGGTCCGTAACAAGGTTATCCCGGCACGTCACCCGGTAGCTCTGGTTGAATATCTTCACCGCCGCAGGATAATACCCGTCGATATTTTCAATATTGTTACGTTTGAGGATGTTCTTCTCCAGCAGAACATCGTTCGAGCTTATAATGTAAAGCCCTTCCGTACTCGTATCACTCACCAGGCAGTTCTTTATCGTCAGCTTGTCGCCCCTAAAGTACCCCGCCACACGCGAGCAGAAAGTAATCGCGCAATGCTCAAAAGTCGTACCAACTATATCCTTGCCGTGGTTGGCCTCATCGCTCAGACCCTGCGGGTACTTGCCTTCAATTTCAATTGCCCGGTACGCGTACTGCGTAAACGTAATTCCCCGAATCGTCGGCCCCTTGCGGTCCGATTCCTTACCGTTACATTTGCCCGCAACCTGAGTCAGCGCGCTGTCGTATGCCGTGATTTCTATCAGCTTATCCGTCGGGTCAACGCCGATATAAACCTCCCCCGCATCATAGTTAATGAAAAACGTATTCTCATCGACTTCTCCTTCCCACCCCGCCGATTGCAAAAACTTTCCGTCAACAAAAACCATATCATTATTAAAACGATGCTGCGGAGTCGTTTTGCCGTGCCTGTGTCGCCGCCACCAGTTGTCGGGTTTGGAAGGAAATAGCTTGCTCCACGACGTTCTCCATAATCCGTTTCTCAAATTCTCCCATTTATCTGCCACCTGCGTTCCTTTTAATATGGGCTGTTCATCCTGATAAGGCTGAATTATAATGCCCTGGTTCAATCGCAAATCGCCCGTGCGATAAACCCCGCCGCGCATCACGATTGCGTCGTTCGTCTTCACCCGCTTTATCGCCGCCTCTATCGTCGTAGGCTCAGCGAAATTCTGGCCTTTCACTTCGGGATTACCGTCCGGCGCGACATAGAAAACCGTACCCGGGATTCTCGGCAATTCGTAATTTTGACGTATCGGCCCGTAAGGCCCGCCCGATGGCTGAGCTAAAACGAGTGATGAACATAAAATTATAGACAGGATAACCAGGCTGCTCGATTTCATTTCGTCTTCCTTACAAGTAATGGTTAATAAAAAGCTTAAGCGCTATCGTGCTTTCCTGCTCATGCCCCCGGCTTGCGCCGTACTATCTGTTTGCCGATTATATACCATCGGTGTCACCAAAAATCAAGATTAAGTTTTGAGACGCGGATGCAGAGTATTATTTTAGGTAAACTGCTGGAAATGCTTATAAATCTTCGTTCAAGCCCTCTATATCCGCCAAATCTTTTTTGCGCCCGAGGGCCTTCTTATTCGAGATAAGGTCTTGTTTGGCTATAAAGTGGACTTGAGTCCGTCCGTACGTGGAAGAGACTTTATTGGAAGCGACCTGTTGCCACGAGACGCCCGTCAGGCTCGTCATGATATCGATTCGTACCGGCGGAACACCAAGCTGTATTACCCTATCGGGATAAGTGAAATCTTTTTCCGACAGTTCGAGCGATTCGAAGCCAAACTGCTTTAAAGCTTCAAGTATTTTCTTAGCGTTTTCACCGTCGGAACTAACAAACAAGTCGATGTCACCGGTGAACCTCGGCGCGCCGTGAAAAGCCAGCGCATAGCCTCCAACAATAACATATTCAACCTTGTTGGCGTTGAATAACTCTAACAGTTCTTTGAAGTCTGATTGAATCTCCATGAAGCTGCTTTCTTAACAGGTCCACCGCTTCCAGACGCTCCTGGGGCGTTTTGCTGAGCCAATATTCGAGGTTTTGCTTGATTTCGAAGGTAGGGTCCATATCAAGTTTGGTTACGATCGGTTTTATCATACCTGTATTATACGCTTATTTATCCTCGAATTGAAATAAAAAAAACCACGCAACCCTGCGGCAAACTATACAGTATCTGTATAATTGCGTTTATGTAACGTGATGGTATGGAACTTCACGTTTTTTCTTCTCAGACATCTTATCACGATGTACATGACAGTAATTTTCATGGTTATAGATACTCAGGATATTCTTGCAGCCCGGAAACGCACATTTCCTGTCAGTTGCCGAAGTCTTCAGCATTTTCCCCATTTTAACTCCCTTTAGGTTCATCACCAAAAAAGCTGTAGGTAACAGCTAATCAACAATTTAAGCAAAGACGAAACACCCTAAAAACAGTTATCAGCCGCAAGGCTGATTCCGTAATTCTTGTCCGCCATAGCCTCGGCGACGGCGGATTGCACTTTGCATTTCGATTTTTTAGCTCTCAAGCTGACCAATCGGTCAGTTTGAGTAACTTATACACTATTATTGGGCTTTGTCAAACTAATCCTTAATCATTTATCCTTAATCCTTGAACTTCACTTTGGGAAGTTTAGGACGGCATATTGCCCTCGATACTTCTTAGCTATCCTGTCATAGGCCCTGGCCGCTTCTTTTTCATCTTTATAGTATCCTAAAGACTTACGTTTGCCGTTAACCGTCAGCCGCACCTCCCATTTCTGACTTCTTTCTTTCCAGGTAATGCCGTGATAGATTGTACGCTTAGTTGGCTTGCGTAACGTTCGGTTCCATACATTCTGTCTTTGCGTGGCAGGCCTAAGGTTCGCCTTGCGGTTATCGAGCGGGTCCCGATTTATATGGTCAACGACCATCCCGGGAGGCGCATAACAGAGCAGGCCGTGCATCGATACGTGATACTGTTTCTTTGTTTCTTTATTATATGCCGAGCGGCCAACGTAATGGTCCTTCGAGCAGCACCATTTATATTGACTCAGCCGGTCGTAATCTTCCGGGTCAACCTTCGTATATTGGCCGCGAGTCAGCCGAATCAGCCGAAACGCATATCCATACCGCCACTTTCGCTCCAGAAGAATCAGCCGGACGGCTATATTGTAAAGTATTGTCGGTGTATTAATTGAAAACGAGATGTCAACTTTAGTCTTTTTCATAAGTTCTTTCCCCCATAT
>CAZNXD010000253.1:0-2992 GCA_964576935.1 uncultured Pirellulales bacterium
TTGAGGAATTACTTTGTAACCCTTCCACCATTTTAATTATATTGTTATACTGGCCGCTAACGTTCAACTTGGCACTATTAGCAACTATGCCTAAAGTGTTCTCGGATTGTTTTTTCTTATCACGCGGTTTATTCACGACAAGATTAAGTGAATGAACCGTACACCCCGTTTCTTCGAAAATTACCTGCAAATTACCAAGGAAGTCTTTAGCCTCCTCAGGAGTGAACAGTTTATTTTCGGTCTGGGTAAGCTGCTCGGATACTTCTCCGAGCTTTTTAGTTTCGACCTCAATCTTACGCGCGACGGCTGTATTTTCATCCACAATCTTGCTCACAGCAAAATTGTACTGTTGGGCTGCGTACAGATAATTGGCGTGCGGAGTAAATATCCACTTATATATTCCCACCGCCGCAATTACAATCAATGCAGCAAAGATTGAATTCTGCGATGAGCGATTTAGTTTAGTAAGGTCATCAATTAGCATCCTTTATACTCCCTTTCTCGCAGTTAGAGAGCATCTGATTTCATAGCTGACTAATCCATTGTTATCGCTGTCTTTTTTTGTCTCAACAATAGCGGCGGCATCTATGTGCTCAGATTTATTCAGCATCTCCATAAACAAATAAACATCTTCGTTTGATATCGCCAAACCTTTCAGGGACGCCTGAGAATTGTCTCCGCTGGTCAGGCCGGTTATCAATACGGTCTTAGGCCTCTTTTTTGCGATGTCACTTAGTAAGCCGGGCCAATACGCATCATGATGTGAGTCTAAAATCTTATTTATCCCGTTAAGCCTTTTACTTACGGTCTTGACCTGTTCTTCAATCAATTCTCGTTTTTCGACCAGACTACGTGTGCTCTGTGTTAAGCGTGATTTTTTCTGCTCAGTGCTTTCGTTCAGTTTATTAACATTCCATATATGTACACTGATAGCCAATATCATGACCAGTAAAATAGCTGCTACAATATTGACTGTTATGAGACTTCTTTTTTGAGTGGCTCTGAGCTTGATTGCCTTCTGTGGAAGCAAGTTTACGCCTAAATTACATGCATTCACATCTAAAAGCTTCATGGCCAGGCCAATCGCCGCTAATGAGGGTTTATCAGTCGGGTCACAATTAGTGATTCTGCGGGATTGGCCAACGGCGGCAGCTTGACAGATATCTTCACTTCTCAAAAGCTGTAGATTAGTCCGCGCAACATTAGCTCTCAGAACTTCCTGGGCATCGGCGGGTAACTGTGTACTATCTGCAACGACGGTAATTTCCCACTTTGCGCAACTGAGCGGGGCTTCGATGTCATAAGATTGGATAACAGTATTCATTTGACCGGCGAGCCATTGACACATCTTGTCCGGCCCTGCCGTCTCTTCACTAATCTCCCTCGTTCTGACGAAGTCCATAGCGTGTTTTCTAAATACGCACAGAGTTAAGCTATTATCACGCAATACAGCTATAAGTACATTGGAATCAAATCTTCCTTCTATCTTCTCAGCATATAGCGCTGTGATACATGCAAGCAGAGGCGGCTCAATCGCCTCAACAGCAATACCGGCTCGGCTATACATTTTCACAAGCTCATCCACCTGTTGACCGTCAGTAGCAACAGTAAGAACACGGCTTGTAGAACCTGCCTCTGAGCCGACCCCAAAGAAATCCAAAGCAATTTTCTTGCCCAGAAGGACAGCAAAGTGTTTCACCTGATCCTGGACAAATTTCCCTATGTTGCTCGGAACCTTTGCGGGTATGTCCATGATTTGCATAACTGTCGGTTCGACAAATAACGATACAGCCGTTCGAACTGGTCGTACTGTGACGGTGTTTTTCAACTTTCTTACCGCCTTAGCTAAAAGCGCTGCGTCTTCAATACTGCCGTCTTTTATCGCACCGGCGGGAACAGGACCGCTGGCTGACCTTAGCAGTTTGACACCACTGCCGTCTTTTTTAAGCAATGCCAGACTTATACGATTTTGGGAGATATCTATCCCCAGCGCGCTTTTAGAACCAAACTTCATTCGTTAATCCTCAGTTGATCAATTCTTATTACATATGGGCTGCTGCTTCCAATCGTTATGTCGGCAGCAACTCTGGTTGTAAAACCCTGCGACGTAATACCTGTTGAGGTAATCAAAGAATCCGACACAGCAGATGACCCGGCAGTTACAATATAAGAGCCGCCGTTAAAAGACTCTCCGGCAATATTCGGGTCATTACCCTGGCGAATTCTCGCAAAGGCATCATTAAGGCCGGCCTCTGCAGTTGCCATGGCCTCGACAGCGCCGATTTGATTCTGCATAAGCTGTATTTCTTCAGTGGTCATCTGGAGTATGCCAATAGTAATCACAGACAAAAATGCTGCTGCAAATACCACTATCAGAAGTACTGAACCATTATTTCTTCGTATCTTTTTCATAGTTATATCAAGGCAATATAACGTTGCCGCAGGCATCGAGGTCTTCCGAAGCGTCCGGGGCTATCGCTATCGTTATCATTTGTGCTTCATTCGATGAACCAAGTGTAAAAGTCGAGGTCCCGCTATTGCCGCTGCTCGACTGCATGACGTATCCGGCGCCTCCCGAGACCGTGCCGCTCACTCCAGAGCCACTTTGCACTACGAAGCCGATAAGTACCTGACGGTTCATAGGGTTCGTAGTAACTACAAACGTTACTCTCGGCGTCTCATCTGCACCCGTTGCGGATTTGTAGCCGTCTGTACAGGTAGATGTAGTCATATCCTGTTCGATAGCTTCGGTAAAGCCGCTGTTCACTGTATAGTTGCATTGCATTCCGGACATAGCGGCATCAATAACCATATCACCATCATCTGTGGAAAGGGAAGTAGTCTCCAGATCATTGCTGCTTGTTGTGGTGTTACTGGCGCTGGCTCCGGTAAGAGTAGTCTGGTTAACGTTGGAAAGAAATACACTCGAGTACGAGACTTCATCAGGCGTTGTGCTCCAGTTACGACTAAAGGTGCCACTGGTTGCAGCGGC
>CAZNXD010000254.1:0-2988 GCA_964576935.1 uncultured Pirellulales bacterium
GGAATGAGCAGGACATCATCGAAAGTAATGGCTTGGCCGATGATTTTCGGCGCTTGGGATTGCTGAGTCATTTTGGGCACCCTTTTTAGCCCAATATATATAACCACATTTGGCCCGGTGGTCAAACCCAATTTATGAGCATCTAACAAAATATCTTTGCATTCAAGTAGCTTATTTTCCGCCCGGCCCGGTCGAGCTGAAGCATATGCTCGAGGCCGGTGAGAATATAAACGTCGTTGACGTACGTTATGCTGAGGATTACCGCACCGGCCATATTCCCGGCGCGGTGAACCTGCCCGGAGATAAGTGGGATAGCCTCAAAGGGCTTGAACACGGCAAGGTCAATATCGTGTACTGCTACTCTCAGGTGTGCCATTTGGCGGCCGCTGCCGCCCTGCTGTTTGCCGAGAACGGCTTTTCTGTAATGGAGCTGGAAGGCGGCTTTGACGAGTGGCAGAACCACGGCTTTGATGCGCAAGCTTAGCCTCTACGCCCGTTGGCAACGCCGCCGCGGCCGTGTCGGTTAAAGCGGCAACAAATGTTTTCTGTGTGTTATAGAAAAAACAGCCGCAATATTAGGTGTAAATACAACAAACATATGTGGTAAGTCTGGTCGATGAAAGGCCGGGGGGCGGGCTGTGGTTGGGTTTGACTATGTCTGGATGGGGTGGTTAGTGCCGGTTATATCTGTGTTTGATTGTGTTTGTGCTGGCCGCGGTTGGGGTTCAGTTGTGATGGAGTTTTGGGCGATGGTTAGCGATGGTTGGGGTTAAAACTTGACCGTTGCTGGCATGGTTATGAATTAGGCTGGGTTGTGATTGGGTCTGGTTGTGGGTGCAGCTTGACCGCTGCCGGGCTTGACAGTGGTTGGGCTTGGTTATGGCTGGCTTTATTTTGGATTAGATTCAGCGGCTTGGGTTGGACAAGCTGGATTGAGCGAAGCAGCCGCCCTGCCGAGCTGAAAAGGATTTGCGGGGGCTGGTGTTTCACGTGGAACATCGAAAATTGGCTATTGGATAGTGCAGATTGAATAATCATATGGTAGTGATTGAGACAGCTACTCCCAAAGGTCTTAATTTATAAGGCATAATTCTCAGACTGAAAGGTCATTGCGAGATCATGCGGTAATCATGGCAATTTCGCCTTTTCGATGAAATAAACCGCAGGGATTGTTTCGTTTTCTCCTGCTGCGAGGCAGCAAAGAGGCACTGTTCTCTATTTTACAATCGCCAATAGAAAATATTCAATATTCAATGCTCCTTGTTTCACGTGGAACATTTTTGGCCAAAAATAGGTTTTTCTTCTGGCAATGATGCAGATTTTTGAGTAAAAATCCGATTATTACGGTAGGGGCGTTTTTGCCCCGCCGTTGATAACGGCAAAGGAGTGCGTATAGCGTAAGTACAAGGAGGCCTGTCATGAGCCAGAAAAAGCGCGAAAAACCCAAACATCTGGGCAGGGGGCTGCAATCCCTTTTAGGTCCGATAACTGAGACGGCAAGTGCTGTTGAACTTGACGCTGCAATGTCGTCGCAAATCGCTAACTATCCAGTAGATAAGGAGTTACATGCCGCATTGCGGGAAATTAAGGTGGGTTCGATACTGCCGAATCCCTATCAGCCGAGGACGGCCTGGGAAGAAGAGGAGCTGGTGGATTTGGCTGATTCGATAAAGGCCAACGGTGTGGTGCAGCCGATTATCGTCAGGTCCGTGGGAGCGGGATACGAGGTGATTGCAGGCGAGCGGCGGCTTAGGGCCGCGAAAATGGTTGGCATAGAAGCGATTCCTGCAATTGTCAGAAGGGCAAACGATGAGGAAATGCTTGAGTTGGCGCTGATTGAGAATATCCACCGAAAAGACCTTAACCCGATGGAACGGGCACATGCCTATCGAAAATATCTTAATACTTTCTCTCTTACCCAGGCTGAAGGGGCCCAGCGGCTGGGTGAGAATCGTTCGGTAGTCGCGAACCACATAAGATTGCTGGATTTGCCGGAGCAGATACAGCAGATGCTGATCAAAGGTGAGCTTACAATGGGTCATGCAAGGGCGATATTAGCACTGCCAACCGATGATATGAGGCAGAAACTGGCAAACAGGGCACTTGCGGGTCGGCTGAGCGTTCGTGAGGTAGAACGGCTGGTGCGCAAGTATATGACCGGAAGCGAACAAACAAAGAGAGCGATTAAAGAAAAGAAGCCGCATATAATTGAGCTGGAAAGAAAGCTGAGCGGCCAGTTGGGCACAAGAGTAGCAATAGAGACCAGAAAAAACGGGCAAAAGGGTAAGATAGTTATTGAATTCACTTCTCTCGATGAATTTGATAGAATAACAGAGCAGATAGGCGTAGAGGCACTTGAAGAAGTATAGAAGTTTTAAGGGGTGGATAAGATAAATCATTTTGGGGATTGATTTGCGGGAGACTATATCGTGAAAACTACAGCATTATTAGTATTGATAGTGTCGGTTTTAGGGCCGGGCTCATTTTTTGGAAGCAAGAAAGGCAGGTTGATGGACCCATGGCAATGGGCCAGAGCTGATGAGGGACAACAGCGACAAGCACCACCTGAAAGACAGCCGCGTAAAGAGACACCAAACGTGCCGTCGATGAGGCGGCCGCCGGAAGGGCAGATGGTTGAGGGGCCTGAATCGGCCGAGAAAGATTGGCAGAGGTTAGAGCGTTCCGGCAACCAGGTGGCCAGAAAGTGGCAGCGGGCTAAGGAAGAGCAATTAGCCGAGCTTGCTGAACAGATACAGGAGCAGAGTCAGGAAGAACTTCAGTTGATTAGAGCAATAGCTGAGCAGGAACAGGCAACAGAAACGGTCAAGGCGATAGACAGGCTCGTTGCGATGCGGTCCGAAAGATACCAGAGTGTTATTGAGAAGGCTAAGCAGGAAAGAGGCGGGAGGCAAACCAAAGGAAGGGAACGCCTGAGTAAAGAAGAGCGTCGTCGTGCCTGGGAAGAAAAACGTCGCAGCCGGCAATCGT
>CAZNXD010000255.1:0-2985 GCA_964576935.1 uncultured Pirellulales bacterium
AAAGAATTACTAAATAAAAATTATGTCAAAGAAATCTGGCTGGGTAAAAGTCTTTTTCTTGTACCAACTCCAAAATTATATACACTCCTGGGTTTTCCACTACCATACAAAAGGAATGTTTCAGACACTCATTCATTTCTGATATTATTGGCAGAAAGACTAATAAAAGTAAATCCCTTAGTCAAATATACACGGACTGAAGTATCTGTTGATAATAAAAATCCCTCTTCTACAGTCGATCTTATTGCTTGTTTAAAATCCGGTCAACGTCTAGCCTATGAGATTGTTCATCGAGGTATAAGTAATGTCACTGCTTTAGCTGCCCGCCTGAAAAATAAAGGTTTTTCTGAAGTGATTTTTGTCGCTGTCGATTACAACACCAAACAGCGTGTCTGGGGAATCATAAAAAGTGCGGGTTTTGATCCGGATTTTCTTTCCACAATTCGCTGCACAATTTTCAGTGCTTTAATCAAAAGAAAAAAAGAAATCATGTTGAAAAAAATATCATGAATAAAATTAGCGTACAAAAAATATTAATTGCATTTTTGATAATCTTCCTGCTGTCACGGAGTAGGAAGATTGTCAAATTTTTTTCTGAGCTCGATTGCAGTGGAATTCTAACTCTTGAGCCACTTCGTGAAAGTCCCGAACAAGGCAGATTTTTTGTAACTGTTCTTCTTTTTACGTTAATTTTTGTAACCGTTTTCTGGTTTCTTAATAAACGAAAGTGAGGTGTTCAATGACAGAAGAAATTAAATATGATGTCAATAACAATGATAACAATAACGGTGTGAATAATAACAACGAAACCACAACTTGTGGCATAGATACCATCCTTGAGGACTCTTTTGCTAATGAATCTATCGTTTCAGTCACTCTCTATAGCATTGATAAAAACTGTCAATTATTAGTAACTTATTTGAAGCAAAAGGATGAGAAATATTTTCAACTTTGCGAACAACTGCTGGAAATGATCAAAAAATATCAGAATTCTTTAACGATCATTACAGAGTGCCAGAAAGAAACATCTTCTCTTGCAAATAATAAACTCGAAAACCACTTGCTATATCCGGCAATAGAAGCTGTAGCTGCTTTGGCTGAGCAAATACAGAATTTGTATGAGCACATCTCAAGTCTGCCGGAAACCGAGAGATTCTGTCCTTTTGTCAGACCTATTATCAGTATTATTGAACAGGCATCGAAAATAGCTAAAGATAAGCTTCAGCATCTTGATATCTCTTCTATTGAACCCAAAGAACTATCTGACCTCGAATCCGATAAGCACGATGTAAAGAAAGCAGTCCCAACCAATGATATCGAAAAACATCGAAAGATTGAACGAACATTAGTACCAGGCCTTATTTACAAAGGCAAAGTATTGAGACAGGCAAAAGTGTCTGTTTATCGTAACAACTCAAATCAACAGTAATTTAATAGGAGAAAAACCATGAATCGAAAAACAAACAATTCAGAACTGTACCTTGGAATTGACCTCGGTACAACAACATCACAAATGGCTGTTCACGATGTAACAGGAGTCAAAATGATTCCTAACGTGGATGGCGACATTACAACATTATCGATAGTATCCTTTACCGGAAAAGAACCGGTTTGTGGAAAAGCTGCCAAACCGGACAAATTCCTGAATCCGGAAATGGTTGCAGAACTCTTTAAGAGATATATGCACGTTGATCCGCCTCCGACTCTTGTTACTACTGCTGACGGATCTATGTTAACACCGATAATGATTTCATCTGAACTGCTGCATTTTTTGAAAAAGAGCGCCGAGAAATTATTAGGGAGAAAGATAAGAAAAACAGTTATCGGAGTACCAGCATATTTCCTGAAGCCAGCCCGTCTTGCAACCAAACAGGCAGGCCTTATTGCCGGCTTCGAAGAAGTACATATTGTGGACGAACCCACACTGGCTGCAACTTACTATGGCTTAGTTAAAGGCGAAACTTCAAAAATAGCTGTCTTTGATTTTGGTGGTGGCACCTTCGATATAAGTATACTCGAAGTTAAAGAAGGCGGTCAAATCGAGCCTATTGCCGTTGATGGGAATCATGAGAACGGTGGCAGTAACGTAGATGAAGCGTTCTTCCAGAAAGTAAGAGATTTCATCTCTAAAAAAGGCGGCCAGATCAGTCCCGAGAATGACCTTGCAGAATGGCTGGAGATTTACGATAAATGTAAAGAGGCAAAAGAAGGACTTTCTCAAAGAGATAAAGTGACAATTCCATTGCGAATCGGCAATGAACGCACATCTATGGATATTACCTATGATATGTTAAAGAATCTTTGTGAGCCAATTATTGAAGACCTTCGACAATGTTGTAAAAAAGCTCTGGACAAATCAAACCTCCAGCCTTCTGAAATAGATAAGACCGTATTAGTTGGTGGGAGCATCCGTTTGCGTTTTATATCAGAACTTGTTAAAGAAATATTCGGTAAAGATCCTGTTGCTGACACCGATCCCGATTTGGCTGTAGCAAAAGGCGCCGCAATAGTAGCGGCGGCATATTTTGGTGAATCTGATAAGGAAATAATCGTCGAAGGCAAACATTACCTCGCTTCTGCGGTAAAACCACAAACAACTATAGCTCCAAGAGATTTATGTGTTGCTGCGGTTACTAAAAAACAACAGGGGAATATGAAAGAGTATAATCTGCCCATTATACCTGCGGGTTCAAAACTACCTTATACGGAAACACAATGCTTCACACCAATAGAAGCAAGTACTGACAGTATTCATATAAAGCTCTATGATGGATATGCTGGTGAGCAATCTGACAAACATAAACCCTTACAAGAAGCATACCTTGATGTTCAACCAACAGATGAAGAAAAGAATCCCTACCGTATTGAGTTTAAAATTTGTATGGATTCAGAAGGTTTAGTCAATATTGACGCCCGTGATAAACTTCTCAATAAAATTTTACCCATAAAATTTAATTTTCACACCGGTCTCTCAGACAGTGACAT
>CAZNXD010000256.1:0-2976 GCA_964576935.1 uncultured Pirellulales bacterium
CCAATTCACCTCCGCCCGCAGCTCAACCCTGACGCTGCTTATGACGCGGATTACTGCAAATCACACGAACCACGCCGCGACGGCGAATTATCTTGCAATTCTCACATATACGCTTTACGGAACTTCTTACTTTCATCGTTTTAACTCACCTTTATTAACTCTGCCGCTCAATGCCGCAGCGTTATTCGCCCTCGGCTAAGGTCATACGGGCTCATTTCCACTGTTACCGTATCGCCCGGAAGTATCCGGATAAAATGCATTCGCATCTTACCGGAGACATGGGCCAACACTTTATGCCCGTTCTCAAGCTCAACATTGAACATCGCGTTAGGCAACGCTTCAAGCACCTTTGCCTGCAGTCTTATTGCTTCTTTCTTTGCCATAACTCCTATTCTAAAGTCATGACCTCACAACCGTTTTTTGTTATCGCTATCGTGTGCTCAAAATGCGCCGAGCACTTACCGTCTTTAGTCACTACTGTCCAGCCGTTCTTCAACATCTTTACATCTTTGGTCCCTGCGTTAATCATCGGTTCAATCGCAAGAACCATTCCTTCCGACAGAAAAATATCATCCTGAAGCAGTTCCTTACTGACAAAGTTCGGCACTTTCGGTTCTTCATGCATCTCGCGGCCTATCCCGTGACCAACGAAATCTCTGACCACCGAAAAACCTGCGCCTTCGGCAAAGCTCTGCATCTGCGCCGCAATACTGCTCCATTTAACACCGGCCGCCGCATTGGCTATGGCGATATCAAGAACTCGTCTCGTGACATCGAGCAAACGACGCTTCTGAACACTGACCTCGCCTATCGCGATAGTCACCGCTGCATCTCCGCAATAGCCTTCGAGCCGAACTCCAAAATCGACACTAAGCAAATCGGCATCTTTTAATTTCACCCGGCTCGATGGAATACCGTGAACCACTTCGTCGTTCAAGGAAGCGCAAATCGCACCGCTGAAAGGCTCGCGCGCCGCGGGATTACGAACTCCCTTGAACAGCGCCTCGGCTCCCGCCTCGGCCGTCATCTGCTCGGCCACTTCGTTAAGCTCTGCCGTACTTACTCCGGGCTCAGCAATCTCTTGCAGTTTTGAAAGAACCTGTGCTACAACTGCGCCTGCCCTGCGAATCAATCCAATTTCTCGGTTACTGCGAAGCGTAATTGCCATCAATTAGATTTCCGATTCACGCCTTGGCAAGCGCATCTAAAGTTTCAAATATCTTCGCGCTTACTTCGTCCGCGCTTTTACTCGCATCGAACTCGTAAACTTTCTTACCGTTTTTATAAAAGCCCACCACAGGCTCGGTCTGTTCGTGGTACGTATCAAGCCGTTTCTTGACTACTTCCGGCTCATCGTCAGGCCGCTGAACAAGCTCGGTTCCGTCCTTGTCGCATTCACCTTCAACTCTGGGCTTCAAATTCTTAATATGATACACCGCACCACACTTGGGACAGCTTCTTCGCCCGGTCATACGGTCCATCACAACCGAGTCGTCAATCTTCAAATTTAATATCAAATCTACGCTCTGACCATCCGAGCTCAACGCCTTATCGAGTTCTTGGGCCTGATTGACCGTTCTGGGAAAACCATCCAGAACCCAGCCGGTCTCCGGCGCGTTTCTTATTGCCTTGGCCATCATCTTTACTATCAGCTCATCCGGAACCAATTGCCCCGAATCCATATAGCTCTGGGCCTCTTTGCCTAACTCGGTCCCTTCTGCTCTTTCTTTCCGCAGAATATCACCGCTCGATAAATGCTCAAGCCCGCATTTCTCGACTATACGCTTGCAATGAGTGCCTTTACCTGCACCAGGAGCTCCCAGTAAAATTATTCTCATCCGTAAGCTCCTTTAATTCTTCCGGAAGAGCTGAATCCTTCATAGCTGCGCATCAGCAGGTTCGCCTCTACTCTTTGAACCAAATCAAGCGACACACTTACTACAATCAGCAAACCTGTACCACCCAAAAATGTAGCTATTCGCCACTCAACACCAAGCAGCACAGTCACAAGCGTCGGCACTATTGCGATTATTGCAAGAAACGCCGCGCCAAAATATGTTATCCGTGTCATCACCGTCTCAAGATAATCCGCCGTCCTTCGGCCCGGCCGAAGACCCGGTATGAAACTTCCACTGTCACGAAGATTCTTAGCCATCTCCTTCGGCTGAAACTGAACCGTCGTCCAGAAATATGCAAACAAAAATATCAGCAGCATATAAAGTATATTGTAAGTAAACGCCCTGCCCGGCATTAATGCCCCCTCGATAGCATAAAGAACACTTGAGTTTCTCAATGCCGGTATGCTCTGTAGCTGCCTGATAAGAATGGGAGGAAATATCATAAAGCTCGATGCAAAGATAATCGGCATAACGCCGCCGTGATTAACTCGAAGAGGCATATAGTGTCGCTGTCCGCCGTACATCCTGCGGCCACGCATCTGCTTGGCTTGCTGAATCGGTATCCGACGCTGACCTTGTGTAATCAGTATCGCACCGGCAACAACCGACACAAACGCTACTACCAAAAAGAACAACTCGGCAGGCCCAACCGTTCCGGCGCTTGCGCCGAACTTAAACTCAACATTTTCAATCAGCTTTTGTATCGCCCACGGCATTCTTGAAATAATCCCCGCCATAATGATTAGGCTGATACCGTTGCCGATACCGTACTCATCAATCTGCTCACCAAGCCACATCAAAAACAGCGTCCCCGCTGTCATGCCAATCGTACCGAATATCAGAGCATGCACCCGCATCCCCGCATAGACAAACTCGCTGCTGCCGAACATCTTCATATACATAATGGACTGGACGATGCATATCAGAACAGTAAGATAGCGCGTATACTCCTGTATCTTCTTATGACCCGTTTGCCCCTCCTGCCGCAGCTTTCGCAAAGCTGGAACAACCT
Organism: uncultured Pirellulales bacterium; assembly: GCA_964576935.1. Classification (GTDB taxonomy): domain Bacteria; phylum Planctomycetota; class Phycisphaerae; order Sedimentisphaerales; family Anaerobacaceae; genus CAYMOE01. The sequence goes on from CAZNXD010000256.1 coordinate 2,911, forward strand.
CACCTAAAAGCATCAGGATAATCGAAGCTGTAATGTAAGGCATAATCCCCAGGCCAAACAGACTGC
>CAZNXD010000257.1:0-2975 GCA_964576935.1 uncultured Pirellulales bacterium
AGGTCGGTTGAGCAATCCGGAGCATCAGAATATAAAGATAGGCAAAGCGGGCCGTAAACGCCATATGGGCAAGAAGCCTCACGGTAGAGGTAAGGCGATGAACCCGGTTGCTCATCCGATGGGCGGCGGGGAAGGCAGAGCGAACGGCGGACGTCATCCGTGCTCGCCGACAGGCGTACTGGCGAAGGGCGGCAAGACGAGGAGTCCGCGGAATACGAGTAATAAGCGAATTATTCGCCGGCGTAAGAATAAACGACAAGGACAATTAGTGTTGTAACACTAAGTGAACGGGAAAGCCTATGAGCAGGTCACTTAAAAAAGGGCCTTATGTAGATGAGAAGCTGTTTGGCAAGGTGATGAAACGCCAGGACGAAGGTTCGAAAGAACCAATTAAGACCTGGGCCAGGCGTTGTACGATAGTTCCTGAATTTGTCGGTTATACGTTTATGGTTCATAACGGCAAGATGTTCCATAAGGTTTTTGTGACCGAGGACATGGTTGGGCATAAGCTTGGTGAGTTTTCACCGACACGGATGTTTAAGGGACATTCGAGTAAGAAGATTAAATAGTCGTTAGTAAATAGTCATTAGTGAATAGTTGTTGGATTATGCTTAGCAGCAGTAAATTAAAAGACGTTTGCAGCAAGGGCCAAGTTAATATTGAGCAGGTTGCGTCTCAGATTGAGCGTGGCGGGCTTAATAAGAAACAGGCTGTTTCGGCGGTGAAGAACTGGCAAAAAGGTCAGATGAAGCCGATACCGGGTCGTGATGATATACGCCGGCTGGCGACGGCTCTTGGCGTTGAAGAGAATGACCTTGCGGCATGGCGGTCGTCGTATAAGTATGCCCCGATGTCACCTCGGAAGGTGAGGCTGGTAACTCAGCTTATCGTCGGGCGAAGTGTTCAGGACGCGATGGATATTCTGAAGTTTACACAGAAGCGTGCGGCAGGGATGGTAGATAAGGTTCTCAAGTGCGCGGTTGCCGACGCAGACGAGCAGCAGGCGGATATGGATAATCTTTATGTGAGTGAAGCTCGTGTCGATGACGCGGGAGTGCGTCTCGGCACGAAAAGATGGATACCGAAAGACAGAGGCAGGGCTCATCCAATTAGTAAGAAGGCCTGCCATATATACGTGACAGTGACACAGGCGTGAATTAGCTAATATAAGGCCGAAAGAATGGGTCAAAAAGTATCGCCAATAGGATTCAGGACGGGCATAAGGCTTGGGTGGCAGAGCACGTGGTATGCTCCGAAGGCAGATTACGGAACGTTTCTGGTAGAAGACCAGAAAATTCGTGATTATGTTGACAATAAGTACAACCGTCAGATGCCCAAGGGAGCAGTAGCGAAGACAGAGATAGTGCGAACGAGCAATGAAGTGAAGGTGACGTTGCACAGTGCACGGCCCGGCATTGTGATAGGTCCTCGCGGCGGTGAGGTAGATAAACTTCGCGAAGAGCTGAAGATGCTGACCGGTCGGAAGGTTAATGTCAATGTAATCGAAATTAAAGAGCCGGATTTGAGCGCGGTGTTAGTTGGCGAGGGGATTGCGGAGCAGTTAGGCAAGCGAGCATCATTCAGGCGTACGATGAAACAATTCTGCGAATCAGCTATGAACGCCGGCGCGAAGGGTGTGAAAATCATCTGCAGCGGGCGATTAGCGGGTTCTGAGATGGCCCGGACTGAGACTCAGAAGCTGGGCAGTATTCCGCTTCATACATTGGACGCAGACGTTGATTACGCGGTAGCGACGGCGAGAACGACGTACGGTGCTATTGGAATCAAGGTATGGATATATAAAGGTAAGTACGGCGAGCAGATAGAGCCGCAACATGTTCGACGTCGTCCTCAGCGTCGCGGCGGCGGTGGTGGTCCAGCGGCCAGCGGCCGTGGCCGTGGTCGCGGAGCAGGCGGTCCCGGCGGTCCCGGCAAAGGTCGAGGTCGAGGTAAGGGTAGGGGCAAGGGTAAGGATAAGGCTGAAGCCAGCTCTAAACCAGATGATGCAGCTAAGCCAGCGAGCGAGGAAAAGCCAGAAGAGTCAAGTGCCCCGCCGGCAGAGGCAAGCGGTGATGCTGGCGCTACAGAAGACAAGAGTAGTCAATAGTATATGAGGATTTTTTTATTATGGCGTTAATGCCCAAGAGAGTTAAGCACCGTAAGAGTCAGCGCGGCAGGATGAAAGGCGTCGCTGGCAGGGGTAATTATGGTGCCTTTGGAGAATACGGTCTGCAGGCACTGGAGATGAGCTGGATTAACGCCAAGCAAATAGAAGCCGGTCGAGTAGCAGCGACGCACTTTCTTCATCGCGAAGGCAAGGTTTATATAAGGATATTTCCTCATAAGCCAGTCAGCTCGAAGCCGTTGGAGACTCGAATGGGAAAAGGTAAGGGCGAACCTGAGTTCTGGACGGCTCGAGTACGGCCTGGGACAATGATGTTCGAAATCGGCGGAGTTACTGAGGATGTGGCGAAGCAAGCGTTAGCCAGAGTCTCCCATAAGATGCCGATAAGATGCAGATTTGTACGGCGAAGGCATTCGCTGTAGTTAAGGGATATTGAAATGAAAGCTCAAACTTATCGCGAGATGAGCGCGGACGAACTTGAAGACAAGCTGGATGAGCTTGAGCGTCGTATGTTTGAATTGAACGCTCAGTCAGTTACTGAGAAGCTGGAGAACTCGCGGGCTTTGATAAATGCACGACGAGACATTGCCCGGATAAAAACGATTATTCGCGAAAGAGAACTGGCGGCGGAAGCAGCCTCGGCTGAGGATAATTAAGATGCAGGAAGGCAAAGTCAAGACATTGACAGGTGTGGTGATTAGTCGCAGCGGCGATAAGAGCGTTATCGCTTCCAAGGCTGCCGAAGCATTAAAAGTTCTTGAAGATAAAAAAGGAGATGAAATTACAGGATGGCAAGAAATATTTGATGAGGAAATTGAGGGTAGGAGTAGTTGGTCGGGTCCAACTATAA
>CAZNXD010000258.1:0-2964 GCA_964576935.1 uncultured Pirellulales bacterium
CGAATCCCTTAATACTAAAGATTATGTTCCGGCTGTTAGGTTGTTCGTTTCTGTAACCGCCCTTAGCAATAGTAACGGAGAGGGCGGGATTCGAACCCGCGGTACAACCGTTCAGTCGTACGACGGTTTAGCAAACCGTTGCCTTAAGCCGCTCGGCCACCTCTCCAAACGGAAACAATAATCTACCCTCCAGGCCGCCATATTGCAAGACGATTACCCTAAAAGAAAACCCCCGGCTGCTACGAGGCAACGGCCGATTTATTGCGGCACAGCTCCCTGATATCTCTGGCCACAATCTCCGCTACGATTTTGGCATGATTTGAGACGCGAGGGGATATTGAAACCAGAAACCCGCTGGGCTTATTCGGCACGGCAGGACTTTGAACCGGCCCGACCCTAACCGCCGGAGCTTTTCGCTTTACTGCGGTGGCCTTTCGCTGCTGTGACATTATCTGCTCAGCCAGATTGAACTGTGGAACCTCACCCTTCTGGCGCTGCGACTTGGCCTTATTCGCCTCGACTACAGCCGCCATCAACGGCGTTGGCGCCGCCGGCTTCTGCAAAGGCTCGGAATCAATCTTCTGCTTATCTTGTTCCATAACTACCCAGCTCTCTCACCTGAGTATAGCCTATTCATGGGGTGATTATCAAGACCAAACGGTCCGAAGTGTGGAATACCTCGTCAACTTTGTACTGCAGGGCCCAATGAAAACTGCGTAAAGCTGCCTGGGTCGAACTCTTTTATCAGGGCGTTTACATCCTCGACGGTAACAGCCTTTATATCTTTGATATCCTGCTCAACTGTGCGGTATTGCTGCAAATATATCCAGTTAAAACCAAGGCCGACCAATCGGCCCATCGGCAATTCACTACGTATTACCAGAGCGCTTAGTATTTTGTTCCTTGCTTTGACAAGTTCGTCTCCTGTCACACCGCTTTTGCTCAGTTCTTCAAATATCGCATTAATAACCTGATGAACCTTGGCAACGTTTTCATTGCTGCATCGGATGTAACTATAGAACGCTCCTGTTCCGTCCATCGCTTCGCATTGTATCATCGCTGTATCAGCCAAGGCCTTGTCAACCAGGGCCCAGAAGTATCTCGACCCGACGCTGTCGCCGACTATGGTCGCCAGCATCGAAGCTGCGAATCGTCGCTCATCCTGCATTGAAACAGCCGGGCTGATTAAACATATATGCTCGCAGGACAGATTTGCCTTCTCCAGTCTTTTACTTTCTTTTCTCCCGCTGAAAGGCTCGGTTTTCCTGTCCGCCGATTGTTTCTTCCAAACACCACAAGGCTTCTCCGCAATAGAGCAAAGCTCATCCCAGTCGAAATTGCCCGCAAACGCCAGAACCATATTATTCGGGGCGTAACGATGCACGAAATAATCTCTCATTTGCCCGGCAGTTAGCGCGTCAATGCTTTGCTCTGTTCCAAGTATGTGATTACCGCATGGATGCGAACCGAAGTACAGCGACCACCCTTTATCGATAACATCGAAATTGGGTATATCTTTGTACATTGCGATCTCTTCCTTAATGACATTCTTTTCCATATTGAAATCTTCATCACGAAGCGCAGGCCGCATCAATTCAATCCAGAGACGCGTCGCCTCAGCCAAATATTCGGGCAGTACTGGAGCATAATAGAAGGTGTTCTCCCAACCGGTTTCTGCATTAACACTAGCGCCTAGACGGTCGAAAGCTTTGTTAACTTCGAGAGGCCCAAGTTCTTTGGTACCTTTGAACAGCATGTGTTCGAGAAAATGCGATACACCATTTATTCCCGAAGTCTCATCACGCGAGCCGGTCTTAACGAAAAAACCAACCGCCGCGCTCTTGGCGGATTTATTGACCTCGCCGATAATTGTCAAACCGTTATCAAGTATCTTTTTCTTGAATTCCATTTCCGGAAAACTTTCCCCTTCTCAAAGAAAAAATGATTGAATCGGCTTTATTTGACTCCTGAATGATATGTCTATCGCCCCTCTACATCAAGTAAATGCCACTTCCTCAGGCTCAGAAACACTATATAGAAAACCAGACCAAAAAGAAATAAAACCAGCCAACGACGGTCAAATTGCAGCCTGCCTGTATAGAAGAAATCTCCGACTACTTCCAGACAGAAAAACGCCGATGTTATGAGAAAAAACGTCGAATATTCTCTCTTCAGGACTGTCTTGAGCGAAAATGGCAGAGCTGGTTTTTGCCACTTATTCCATCGAGGGAATATCATAGGCGTTCTCCTGGCCCATTCTTCAAAAGCCTCACTGAACTTCTCTCGAAGGAAGTTCTCCTCAGCAAAGATTATTCGCTCATAGTACAGAAAATAAAGAAGTACACATGTCAGCGTAAAGAAAAAGGAACGCGCAAAAAGACAGATGCCCAGCCAGATTAAAAAGTTACCAAGATACAACGGATGCCTGACAAAAGAATAAAGCCCTGTGGTATTCAACTGCTCCGCTTTCAAACCTTTCATTCTTCTGCCTGAGGTGCCCCTGGCCGTGAAACCGGTCGTGATGATGCGGACCGCTAATCCCAGAAATGAGATAGTTATACAAAATAATTCCCACAAAAAATCCAACAAGTGGCTGCTCTTGGGATAGGTATAGTTCCTAAAAATATACAAAAAAAGCACGATTGTAATCCAGGGCAGGTAATTGCGCCATCTGAATAACCAGCGGCCGGAATCTCTGAATTCTTCTGTCTGTGCCATCGAAAACCTCAAAATCTTACCATCAAAAACCACAGGCCCCAAGAGCAATCAGCCCAGCGGGGCACAATGTTGCAGTTCAGGCTTCAGCTATAAAACTTCGACCCGTTTCGGGCCGATTGTTACGACCGTATAATCTTTGAACTTATTATTCTGCAGATATTGAGTCACCGAATCCACACAAGTCTCCTCAATTTTCTGCTTTATTTCATCCAGTCCGTTGCCCCAGACCTGTCGCCGATGGTCGTC
>CAZNXD010000259.1:0-2960 GCA_964576935.1 uncultured Pirellulales bacterium
TTATTTTGATATAGCGCACACTTATTTTGCCGGCAAAACCTTTGGTATCAGCATAACCCCGGGAGATTATACCGAGGCCTTAAATAAGATGCAAAGGATTGCGATGAGCAGACCGTCCGGCATTCCGCTGCATATGACGATTGACATGGAAGGCGATTTTAAAAACGATTACATGTCCGGCGGAATCAGGCAGTTTCCGCCGCCAATGGGCCTAGCTGCTATTGGTGATGTCAAGCTGACGTATAAAGTCGCCAATACCCTCGCCAAGATGCTCAGCAATATAGGTGTGACTCAGTTTTACCATCCGGTTTGCGACTGCAACATAAATCCGAAGAATCCTGAAATCGGCGTAAGGTCGTTCTGTGACGACCCTGAAGTCTGTGCCGAACACGTTGCAGCTACGGTTAAAGGTTATCAGGATGCTAACATCGCAGCTACCGGAAAGCATTACCCGGGCCGTGGTGATTCGGGAACTGATGCTCACGACGTGCTCGAAATTCTCAGGCCGAGCAAAAAGAGAATGCACGAAATCGAACTGGTTCCGTTCCAGGCCGCAATCAAGGCCGGCTGCAAAGCTATTATGACCGGACATTCGGTTTATCCGGCATATGATGCCAAATTCCCGACAACATTGTCAAAAATACTGTTGACTGACCTGTTAAAAGGTGAACTGGGCTTCGATGGTGTTATCGTATCAGATGCTATCGGCATGGCCGCTATTCTTAAAAAATGGCCTCTTCCGCAGGCCTGTGCAATGGCAATCAAAGCCGGGTGCGATACGATACTGCTTAAGGCCGACGACGAATCAAGGTCGCAGTGTTTCTTTGGTATTAAACAGGCCGTTGAAAAAGGCGAACTGTCTAGAGAGAGACTCGATGATGCCGTTACACGTCTTTTGAAGATGAAATATGACCAGGGCCTCTTTGAGACAGCCGGCAAGAAGGACCCGAAGAAAGCTCAGGCTTATGCTATGAGCAAACCAGTCGTTGATTTCTCCATGGATGTTGCGAAAAAGGCGCTGCTCGTAATGCGCGACGATAAGAAAACAATGCCCTTGACCACGAAGAAGAAAATCCTCGTTATCGAACAGCGGATACCTTATGAATTTTGCGGAAAAGACCCCTATATGCACACGCATATGTTCTGCGAGCGAATGGCAGAGCATTCGACAAATTTAATCCTGGTCGATACGGAATTTTCCGCCTTTGACGATGAGATTAAAGAGTGCATGGAGCTTGCTAAACAGGCGGACCTGGTGGTTATGACTAACTATTACGCGCGGATTGTCAAGTCAGGCAACAATCAGTTGCTGGCTAAGAAACTCAAACAAGCCGGGCACAAGGTTGTTGTGGTGACCAATAATCCTTACGTAGAGGGTACTACAAAGGATGCGGACGTCGTAATCTGCCATTTCAGCGGTACGCCGGATTCGATAAGGGCTTCTGTGGACCTGCTCTTCGGAAAGATAAAGCCGCGCGCCGCGACTAAATGTCCGGTGAAGCTTAGCGGGCAGAAAGCAGCCCCGGCGAAAAAACTAAAAGCGCCGAAGAAAGCACCTCTGGGCTTGTCGTATTGTTAGTAATGCCTTGAATCCGAGGCCACTTTACCGAAAGTTTATTGGCGTAAGGGTAAAATAGGGGTAGTTTTGCTTTATCAGGTTGTGTTGACTATACATATTGAAGATTTACAAAGGAGATGTTGAATGCCACAAGCTCAAAGTTTGAAGATAAGTGACGTTTTTACAGTTTCAGGAAAACAAATAACTGAGACTTACGTTAAAAATAAAATGTCGGTGCACTTTCAGGGGATGTCAAAGACAATGGATTTTCCCCTGACCATTTTCCTTCAGGGGGCGCCGACCTGTTCGGTGAGCATATCTCCAGAAGGTCTATACAACCGGATAAATGACGCCGGCCGATTAGTGTATATAAATCAAAAGGCAATGCAGCTTGCCTCGGCGCCGATTGTCCGCGTAGGTGATGAGCAGCCGGTCATGCTGACGACAAAGAAGCCGGAGGTGATGGAAAGCCCCGATGATATACCCATATCGGAGCGTTATTATTATAGTCCGGTAGATGTAGAGCAGGTCTCGATTTCTCTTGCCACTCCTATGGCCCAGATGTCTTACAAATTGGGCAAAGCCAAAGTTACAAGAAGATTGATTAGCCCCTTTTTGTCCGGCAACGAGCAGACGCTGATGCCCACCGGCGTAGAGGAATACGAGGTCGAGAATACTTCAAAACAGTCGCAGCAAATCACATTAGTAATACCAAGGCCGAGCCTGGCTAACCTGCAGGAGAAGAAATACCGGCCAATCGACCAGGACACAGCCTTTATATGCTCAGCGTCATTAAAAGGTCACGTCCACGAAGATTTCAACTTCGCAGGTATTAGGGGCGTGATAATGGGCAGCAAAGAAAGCTCGTGCTTCGACCCTAAGTCTGCCGAGCCAAGCCCGGAGAAAATGGTTATAGCTGTGCCGGAGATGGCGGGCGCAGAGATAGATACACAGCCGTATTTCAGATTAAACAGCCTGAAGCAGGATTTGTTATTGAAGCGGGACGGCGGCTTTTACGAAAAGTTTGGGCCTAAAGTCAATCATGATTATGGTGCAGCCATCAGTGTTACTTTTAAATTAAAGCCGAAAGCGACAAAGAAGATACCGGTCGCTGTTGTTTTCGACTTCCCGCAGCAGTGGTATGCGGATGGGACGGCATTCGAACGCAAATATGTCAAGAACTTCAAGAATAAAAAGACAAGAGCCAGAGATATGGCTAAATTATCGCTGGATAAATATCCTGAATGGCTAAGTAAGACAGCGGCAATACAAAATAAGATGTTCGAACTTATTCAGCAAAGTCCTTCTTATAAAGGAGACAGAGAGGGCGCGCTACGGCTGCTGAGGCTGATTGTCAACGAATTTCATTTTCCATTGGCGAACGCAGCGGCGTGGATTGAAG
>CAZNXD010000260.1:0-2926 GCA_964576935.1 uncultured Pirellulales bacterium
ACGCCGAAGATATCATCAGAGGCCCGACGATTGAAGACGGGGCAAGGGTTGGTGCGGGAGCGAACTTGCTCCCTGGGATCACAGTAGGCACAGGGGCCGTTGTGGGAGCAGGGGCCGTAGTCACCAAGAATGTTCCGCCTCGGAAGGTTGTAATGGGCATACCGGCTAGAGTAGTGAGAGATGTCGAACCATGAGCATCCAGAATTGTCGCGTCATTGAGCTTCCTAAGATCACCGATCCTCGTGGAAATCTGACTTTTATCGAGGGAAATCGACACATCCCCTTTGAGATCAAGCGAGTGTATTATCTTTATGACGTGCCGGGCGGGGCAACGCGTGGCGGGCATGCCCATAAAGAATTAGAGCAATTGATCATCGCGATCTCCGGAAGTTTTGACGTTATCCTAGACGACGGATATGAACGCAAGCGTTTTCATCTCAACCGTTCCTATTTCGGCCTCTACATTACTCCGATGATCTGGAGGGAATTGGAGAATTTCTCCTCTGCCTCCGTGTGCCTGGTCCTGGCATCACAAGAGTATGATGAGGTGGATTATTACAGGGATTATGACGAATTTACTAGAGCTGTGCGAGGTGGACAATGATAAGGATTCCTTTTCTGGACCTGAAGGTTCCCTATCTGGAATTGAAGGAAGAGCTGGATGCCGCTTATCGGCGCGTAATGGAATCGGGTTGGTATATCTTGGGAAAGGAGGTGGAGGCCTTTGAGAAGGAGTTTTCTGCTTATTGTGGAGTCAAACATTGTGTAGGCGTGGGCAATGGACTGGAGGCTCTTCACCTCATTCTGCGAGGATACGGCATAGGCCCTGGTGACGAGGTCGTTGTTCCTGCCAATACCTATATTGCTACTTGGCTGGCTGTGTCCTATGCCGGCGCAACGCCGGTGCCGGTGGAACCGGATGAGCGGACCTACAACATTGATCCTGCGCGCATCGAAGAGGCCATCACTAAGCGGACACGAGCCATTATGCCAGTTCACCTTTACGGACAGCCGGCGGACATGGACCCGATCAATGAGATCGCACGGGCGCACAACCTCAAGGTCGTTGAAGATGCCGCTCAAGCCCATGGGGCGCGCTACAAGGGGCGGATAGCCGGTAGCTTGAGTGACGCCGCGGGATTCAGCTTTTATCCGACCAAGAATCTGGGAGCTTTGGGTGATGCTGGGGCGGTAGTGACCGATGATGCAGATCTGGCCGACAAGGTGCGGATGCTGGGCAACTACGGTTCACGGGTCAAGTATCAGAACGAAGTGATGGGCTTCAATAGCCGCCTAGATGAGCTGCAAGCGGCCTTTTTGCGAGTTAAACTGCATCATCTGGATGAGTGGAACCGCCGCCGCCGCAAGCTGGCAGCGGCTTACTTAGCCGAGCTTACGGGCATAGCGGAGCTGGTGCTCCCTTACGTGCCGAAATGGGCTGAACCTGTCTGGCACCAATTTGCAGTACGTCATCCAAAGCGAGATGCATTGCAAGCGTATCTCAAGGAAGCTGGAATCGGGACACTGATTCACTATCCCATCCCACCACATCTGTCAGGAGCCTATTCAGATATGGGATACAAACGGGGCGACTCTCCTATTACTGAAAGAACTACTGACACAATCTTGAGTTTGCCGATGGGGCTGCATTCAAATCAAGATGCGATAGCTCTTGTAGCAGAAGCCGCCAGGCGGTTTACGGATGCGTGAGATTCTCCTTGCTGTCTTAAAGACTGGTAGCGGCACCTTGTTCAAACTGCTCTTTGGGGTAGTAAAGACAAAGATCATCGCTGTGCTTCTAGGGCCAAGCGGGATTGGCCTATATTCGCTTCTTAAGCAAACGTTACAGACCACTACTACACTGACGACATTCAGTGGTGGCACGGCCTTGGTGCAGGGCTTGAGTAGCAAAACTGAGAAAGCTAGGGAAGGCTACTTACTTACAGTTGCTCGGATTCTCGCCATAAGTGGCACCGTGATAACGGTGCTTCTCCTGTTTTTTGCGCCATCAGTTGCAAAGTTGATCTTTGCCAAACAAGACCCGGAGTTTATTAGCCTTATTCGATGGCTATCTGTGCCAGTGTTGTTCTCCTCTGTCAATGCGTACGTGATGGGTGTCTTGAACGGATATCGAGCGATCGGACGTATGGCAATAGCACAAGTAGCCGGTGCGTTTGTGTCAGCTTTGGTTGTATATCCTCTCGTCAAGTTAGGGCGGCCGGAGATCTTCGTCGTGCTCCTCAGTATCACATCTGGGATAAGCCTCTTGGTGTCAACATACTTCGGCTTGCGAGCCGGTTGGCTTCACCCATTACGCCGCTGGCTTCGTGATCCATGGGGGAGAGAGCATGCGCGGCATTTCTTTTCTATTGCCTTGACTACGCTTGCTACTGGGTTTGCCGCCATGGGTTCACTCTTGGCAATTCGCGCGATGTTCGTCCGCTATGGCGGCCTCTCCTCTGCTGGGATATTCGATGTGGCATGGATGCTTAGTTCAGCTTACGTGATGCTAGCACTTGGCTCTTTCGGCACTTATTACTTGCCGACTTTGAGTGGTACCAAGGATCCGGCAGCACGCGTAGCGCTGATTCACCGATTCCTTCGTGCTACGATCATGTTAGGTATGCCATTGATCGTCGGAGTCATAGTTTTCAAACCTTTGATTATCCATCTTCTTTACTCCGGGGAATTTGACCCAGCGTTGAGGATCATCCGCTGGATGCTCATTGGTGATTACTTGAAGGCCACAAGCTGGGTGCTGGCCATGCCGATGCTGGCCTACGCGGATATGAAGGTCTTTTTTTGGACTGAGATGGCTTGGAGTGGAGCGTTTGCTGGCATGGTCGTCTGGTCGCTTTTCCAATGGAAGGACATCCAAGGGGTAGGCATCGGATTCTTAGGACTCTATGCAGTATACTTGCTTTAC
>CAZNXD010000261.1:0-2910 GCA_964576935.1 uncultured Pirellulales bacterium
CTCGGTATTATAGGTGTGATTAACTTTTCCATCTTCATAATTATGCTCGTGATAATCAGGCTTGTAGATGCCATCGTAATCAAAATCCCACTCGTATGTCATAATAATGGTAACAGGACAGTAAGAATCCGACCCATCCAAAAGTGTACTATCGCCCAAACGCACGGATGAAGGAATGGCCTTTAGAATTGCTTCCGGCGGACAACCATATGTCGAATTTGTGATTACGAGACACAAAATAATAACCAAACCGATGACTGAATACCAAGTTTTCATCGCCTTTTCCCTTTTAATATAGGTTTAGTTTCGGCTCAACCAAGATTGCGCAGCTTTTGCTGCCTTGCAGTGGGGATACTTATCCAGGACCGTCTGATATGCCGATGCTATCAAGGGTCTGGCTTCCGATTCAGAAAGCAGCCCTGCATCGACCATCTTTTCATAGGTGTGGCCTATCTTGAACTGGGCATCCCAGGCCAGATAGTAATCCGGGTAGTTTTCAAGTAACTTCACGTATTGCTCTATAGCACGCTCGTATTCGCCCATTTCACGGTAGCAATTCGCCGAGTGATAATAGGCATGCGCCACACTTATGGAAGCCGGCAACTGTTGAATCATATTCTCCCAAATATTTATGGCCTTTGTGAAATTCTCCATAGCTTCATCTTTGAGGCCCTCGCTTCTCTTCTGCAGACCCTTTACATAATAACGGTCACCACACAGAAACACGGTATAAGGTGATATCTCATCGTTTTCATTGCTACTAGAGTTTGCCATAAGTTGGTCAATTGCACCTTTAACTTTTTGTTCCTGACCCGATTCAATAAGAGTGAATACGTCTATTCCCTGAACGGTGACCTGGAACTGTTGCCGTGCTTTGTCTGCCGCCAAACTTTGTGGATATTCCTGTATTATTTGTTTACAGATTTCCTTCGTTATTTCGTATTTATCCGACCATCGATAACTTTCTGCAATCCAGTAAAGCGTATCCGGCATATCAGGGTGTCCGGAAAAATCAGCAACCAGCTTATCAAGAGCTTCTTGGGCCTTGCTATAGTCTCGTGAGTCAATCGAAGACAAGACCACTATTCTTGCCATACCCAACTTTGCCCTGCTTGCGTATGAGCTATCAGGATAATTTCGCACTATTTGTTCATGCGTTAGCTTTGCTTTTTCGTATCTATTCCCCCATCTATACCCTTCCGCTATCCAGTAGAGCGTCTCGGGCAAATCCGGATGGCCTTTGAAATCAATGGTTAGCTTATCAAGAGCTTCATTAGCTCTACTGTAGTCGTGGGCGATTAAAAGAGACAACACCTCTGCCCTTGCTACACCAAGATTCGCCCTGGATGCGTATGAACTATCAGGGTGATTTTGTATTATTTGACTATAAATATCATTTGCTTTTTCCCATTTATGCTCCCATCGATACCTTTCTGCAATCCAGTAAAGTGCATCCGGCAAATCCGGATGCCCGGAAAAATCAGCAACTAATGTGGAAAGTACATCTTCAGCCTTTCCGTAATCTTGTGCCAGTATAAGGGATTGAATTTGAGCCCTTGAAAAAGCTACCTTCGCTCTGTCTGAGTATGAACTGCTGGAATACTTCTGTATTATACTTTGGTAGATACTCTTTTCTTCTTCACATTTCGTTGACCATCGATAGCTTTCTGCAATATCGAAAAGCACACTCGGCAAATCCGGATGCTGTGAGTAATCGACCTTCAATTGTTCTATTTGCGACTTCGCGCTTGCAAGCTGACCGGACTCAATCAGAGACTCAATCTCCTGCTGAGCTGAGAAAATGTCGCCTGCCGCATTTGCTGCTAAAGGGTGTAGGCTAAAAAACAGAGCGGACACCAAAAAAAGAATTAGTTTTAAAGAAGTAAATTTACCTTGCATTATAATGACCTCCTAAATAGGGCACACCTTTATTACGCAACTTTGACAGTTTCACATGAACACGAGAAAACATGTGAATAAGCAGAAAGCTTAACGAAGGAAATGTAAAGATTAATGACGAGAGTGGTAAATTAACTACCATTGCAACTCCCTCCATCCAAGATTGAATGTCGCATATTGGTCTGAGAAAACCGGGTATCCCGAACAATGGGAAAAAACCCCGCGGCAAAAAACTTGCGTTTATCCCTCGAAGACCTCATCATTTCCTCCTGTCACGGTACGATGGCCTTCTACAAATATATTTGGATTTTGTCAAGAAAAAATTTGGAAATATTTGGAATTTCCAGTAAAAAAATGTGTCCTCGATATCAACTCTTTAAGCTCGTCCAGGAACTTGCGTTTCTCTTTAGCCAAATTCACTCCGTTCTCCCAGTACTTGAGCTGCTCGGAACGGCTTTCCTTAGCCCTGCTAGTAAGGCTTTTGTGGAAACTCAACCGCAGAAACTCAATATCCGGATGGAATCCCATCTTCCAGGGTTCCTGGAGCATGTTCAGGTGCCGCTTGACTTCTTCGGTCTCGCGCTCGATTTGTTCAAGAAAGCTAACGTTAAGCACTTTGCGATGCGCCAGAGCTGAATCGATTTCCCTGATGGCCTCGCGTAGATTGTGGATACGTTCATCAAGTATGCCGGTAATGTCACCGCTCTGAGAATTTGACTCCGTCAAGGTTTCATCGTCATAACTATGATTATCTGAATCCGAATTCTTCTTTCCGATAGGTCTATCGCCTGTCATAACAATCCGGAGATTCCGTCCGGTCAATCATCCCAGTCAATACCGCCTTTATGGGAATATATGCATTTGTCAGTGAGAGCAACAGTTGCCGGTAGGACAATAATGCGTTTCGGTTCCCGGGTAAAACCAACAACAAGGTACAGAGCTTCTTTGTTCTCTGTTGCACGCTTCAATTGCCGACGGATATTCGCCTCTTCAATCCATGTTAGTGGGCGT
>CAZNXD010000262.1:0-2904 GCA_964576935.1 uncultured Pirellulales bacterium
ACACGGTCGCCCATTCCCTTATCGTGTAGGTGTGGTGGTGACAGTAGTTTCGCGCAGGGAATGTTGTCGGGGAATGGCCTGTGGCTGGCTGGCAGTCACGTTTTCGGACGTGTGGAGCGGATTAGGGCGCGTTTGCGGGTTCCGAAAATTCTGACCACCTCCTTTCCGGAAATTCTGGCCACATCGGGGGCTGTGATTTCCGGTAGTTTTGCCTCGCGATGGCCGGGGGCGATGGGGCTCTCCGCCGCGAGGAATGAGGAGGATGATCAGTATGATCGACCGGGTACGGATCTGGGCACTTCGAGCAGCGGGACACACGTTACAGGAGATTGCGGTCGAGGTCGGAGTCGGGAAGCGTTCGGTGCAGCGCATCCTGAAGGAACCGCCGATCACCCGTCCGGAATTGGCCCCGACGCCGCAGTCGCGGCAGGTTGGGCGGCCGAGCGGGGTGGAGGCGTTGCGGAGCGAGGTCGAACGGATCCTGGAGGCTGAGCCGCTGCTGCCGACAGTGGAAGTGCTCAGTCGCCTGCGAGCGCTGGGGTACACGGGCGGCAAGTCAGCCGTCTATGATCTCGTCCGATCGGTGCGCCCCAGGAAGAGCCAAGGGCCTGAGATACGGTTCGAGGGCGTACCGGGCGAGTTCAGCCAGCACGATTTTGGCAGCGTGAAGGTCACCTACGCGGACAACGCCACTGAACAGATTCACTTCTTCGCGTCGCGTCTGAAATACTCCCGCTGGACGCACGTGGTCACCGTACCGAACGAGAAGGTCGAGCCGCTCATCCGGGCCTTGTTGCAGGCCTTCGAGTCGTTCGGAGGCGTTCCGCTGCGTGCGGTGTTCGACAATCCCAAGACGGTGGTGACCGATCGCCGTGGCGGGACCATCCACTGGAACCCGACGTTCGCCCATGTCCCGGTGGACTACGGCTTCGGTGTCGAGCTGTGCTGGCCTCGGCGAGCCAATCAGAAGGGATCCGTCGAGAACCTCGTCGGCTGGGTCAAAGGGAGCTTCTTCAAGGTTCGCCGGTTCCATGACCGCCAGGATCTCGAACAGCAACTGATCGCTTGGCTGGAGGAGGCCAATACACAGCGACCGAGCCGGGCCACGAACGAGATTCCCGCCGCTCGGATGCCGGCGGAACGCCAGCGCTTCTCGCCGCTGACGATGCCGGCAGCGGACTATCCGCTGCGGATCGCGGTGACGGTGCGTACCACCGGATTCGTGGAATATGAACGCATCCGCTACTCCATGCCGCCGAAGACGATCGGCATTCCCGGCACCCTGTTCCTCTATCCTGAGCGGGTGCGGATCGTGACGCGGGATGGAACGGAGGTCGAACATCCGCGTGAGCCGGCGGTGGGCACCACGTCGTATCGCAGCGAGGACCGTGTGGCCAAGCTGGCCGCGGTCCACGGCGAGCGGGCCCGACTCTATCAAAAACGCCAGGAAATCCTCGAATTGGGCCCGCCCGCGGAGCAACTGCTGACCGAGTGGGTCCACCATCCTCGGATGCACTGGCCGAGCCAGGTCGAACAGCTGCATGCGCTCCTCCTGCAGCACGGACCGCAACGCACATTGGGCGCCATTGAACGTGTGCTGCTCAACGGCCACCATCACAGCAAGGCGATCGCGTGGGTCCTGGCCAAGGAGGGCGAGTGATGAGCATATCCATGATTACACCGGAAGCCATTGACCTGGATGGGCTGCTGCGGCGGCTGCACCTCCCGACGATCCGTCGGCTGTACGCCGAGTTCCAGGATCGGGCGGAGGTTGAAGAGATGAGCCACCGCGACTACCTGGCCATCCTCGTCGCCGAGGAAGTCGCCCACCGGGCGGAGACGCGGATCCAGCGGGCCACTCGCAAGGCGCACTTCCCGTTCCTGCGCACGATCGAGGAGTTCGACTTCACGCTGCAAACCTCGGTGCGTTTATCGTTGTTGGGCAGCTATCTTGGTCCGGAACTGGTCAGCGAAGGCCGCTGCCTGATTCTGGGAGGTCGATCGGGGCGGGGCAAGACGCATCTGGCGGTATCCATCGCGTATCGTGCCATTCAGAACGGCTACGACGCCTGCTTTACGACCGCGGCCGAACTCATCGACAAACTCGCTGCGGCAGCGCAGGCCGGCCGGCTGACCGAGGCGCTCGTGCCGTACGTGCAACCGCATGTGCTGGTCATCGACGAAGTGGGCTACCTGACCTACCGCTCGGATGCGGCGAACGTGCTCTTCCAGGTGGTCGATCATCGCTATCTGCACAAGAAGCCGATGCTCTTCACCACGAACAAGCCCTTGAATCAGTGGGGCCACGTCCTGCATGATCCTGACCTGGCCGAAGCGATCACCGACCGGGTCCTGGAACGGGGACGGTTGATCCAGTTGCGGGGACCGTCTTATCGCACGCGCCATCTCAAGGATGCGGAGATGGAAGTGCGGCCGGAGGCGTAAACGCCAGTGCGGCACCTTGTGCGACCGCACCGGTGGAGGCTACGATCCATGACGACCTGGGCGGAGGATAGGGCAACGGTGGGAACCGACCCGAGCGCCGACCCAGGGGCCAAGACCGAAGGGCGGGCGGAGGACGGCCCGACGTGCTCCGCCCGCTCTTCCCCTCCCCTTCGGGATTGGCACCCATGCGATAAATCCCTCGCGGCAACGCCGCGAGTCTTGGGTTCAAGGCCGCACGAAAAAGTGGCCAGAATATCCGGAAAAAGGTGGCCATATTTTCCGGAACGCGCAGGATCAACGGAAGTCACCAACCGAATGCCGCACTCGCCGCACAGCTGGTCTACAAGATCATTGCGTACCGCGAGCATGTGCAAGGCCGGCGACGCAAGAAGTAGACCGAAGACGGACGAACCGCCAAGGCGCCAAGAACCCCCAAGAAGAGAAGAGACTGGACCACCA
>CAZNXD010000263.1:0-831 GCA_964576935.1 uncultured Pirellulales bacterium
TGTTAAGATGAGATACTTTCGGAGCGAGCTGTTCCACGTATTCTTTGAATGAGTTTTCATTATCCAGATGGGCATAACCTGTATCCAGGCAATACCAGATAGAATCGAACTTTTCGCCGACTCTTCTGACTTCATCGAGCCGGCCCGTTTCAAGACAGAGCTTAACATCATATTGCTTGGCTAAATCAACGACTTGTTCGGCGTAGTCAAGATCATCAGTTTCGTCTCCGGCGCCGAGGCTTCGCAGGTCGGTGACAATGTTAGCGTTTAGCATCTTTGCGCATTCGATTTGCTCGGTCCATTTGTCGAGATTGAGGCCGCCGTTTCTGCTCTGGGACGAGCGCATGGATACAAGCATTCCCTCGGTCGCAGCGAGGAGTCTCGGCCAGTTGCGCTTCTCATAGCGGCATTCATCCTGGCCCTTGATGCTGGGCCAGAGCTCAATCCCGAAGCCGTGAGACTTCAGGAACTGGCACTCCTGCTCAAACGAAAGGTTGTTTTCCCGCCACCAAAAAACCATCGAGGAAACCACGTATTTTATCCGCATCCTGCAGCCTCCAACCGAAAAGATGCACCCGTTGTCCTGTCATTAGTATCGATAAAAAACGCCTAAGGCTTGAAGACTTACCGCAAAATGCGATTTTCTCGGGTTAACAAGCAGGCCTTTAGCTTAGAAGATTGTTGCAAAATACTCGCCAAGGGCCGATAAAACAGGCCTTCCGAGCCGGAGCATTGCTTTGCCGGCTTTTTGAGAGATTGGCTGCCAAAACGAAATTTTTGTTGAAAATCGGGCTGATATTGGTAGTATGTTGAGCTTTAACCCGCCGCAGG
>CAZNXD010000263.1:841-2903 GCA_964576935.1 uncultured Pirellulales bacterium
CAGGAGTAGTTGGCAATGAAAAAAGATATACACCCTAAATATGACAAGGTGACGGTTCACTGCGGTTGCGGCAACACGTTCGAGACCAGAAGTACAGCCAAGGAAATACACGCTGAAATCTGCTCGATGTGCCATCCATTCTACACGGGCAAACAGAAATTCGTGGATACGGCCGGTCGCATCGAACGGTTCCAGAAGAAATACGGCACAAACTACGCCAAGGGCAAAAAGCAAAAGCACAGTTAGCTTAGTCATATACTGCGGATAGTGTGCAGCGGTCTGGACCTACAAACTTATCGTTGTACACTATCCGCTGTTTTTTTGTACTGAAAGAGATAAAGCAAACATGGCCGAAGAGCAAAACACCCTGCTGGTAAAGCTGGAGCAATTAGAGCAGCGCTACAGCGATATCGAGAAGCAAATCGCCGACCCCGAAACAGCAAAAGACGCGACCAAAATCATCGCGCTCAGCAAAGAACAGGCGAAGCTAAGAGACATTGTAACCATGTATCGCCAATATAAACAGGCCCAAGCCGGCATTGCAGACGCTGAACTAATTGTAAAGGATGAAA
Source organism: uncultured Pirellulales bacterium (assembly GCA_964576935.1). Classification (GTDB taxonomy): domain Bacteria; phylum Planctomycetota; class Phycisphaerae; order Sedimentisphaerales; family Anaerobacaceae; genus CAYMOE01. The sequence continues at coordinate 1,414 of CAZNXD010000263.1, forward strand.
CTGCCGAGGACGAATTCAGAGAATTAGCAAAGGAAGAGATTCAGCAGCTTCAAGAGCAAAAAGATGAACTGCTCGAGCAGATTAAAGATACGCTCGTCACGGCGGACGATGATGCGGTTAATTCAGTCATTATGGAAATACGGGCCGGCACAGGAGGCGAAGAAGCCGCGTTGTTCGCTCGTGATTTATACAACATGTACGTTAAATACGCCGAGCTTCGCAGGTGGAAACTGGAACAGTTGGACTTTAGCCCTTCAGAGATGGGCGGCTTTCGCGAGGTAATATTAAATATCAAAGGACCTGCCGTGTGGTCCGAGCTGGGTTATGAGGGAGGCGGTCATCGCGTCCAGCGCGTGCCTGAAACCGAATCGCAGGGTAGAGTTCATACCTCGGCCGCTACTGTTGCTGTGCTGCCCGAGCCTGAAGAAGTTGATATTGAAATCAACCCGAGCGACGTCGTTGAGCACGTCAGCAAAGCCGGTGGGCCCGGCGGGCAAAATGTCAACAAGGTCAGCAGCGCTATAAAGCTCGAACATACCCCCACAGGCATCACTGTTAGTATGCGTGACGAAAAGAGCCAGCACAAGAACCGCGCCAAGGCCTGGCGAATACTGCGAAGCCGTGTTTATGAGCACTTCGAAAGCAAAAAACGAGCCGAGCGCGATTCGCAGCGAAAAACCATGGTAGGTTCAGGCGACAGAAGCCAAAAAATCCGGACCTATAACTTTCCACAGAACCGAGTAACCGACCACAGAATAAATTTGTCTCTCTACAGTCTGGACAAAATCATGGCCGGTGACATGAGCGAATTAATCCAAGCGCTCAAAGACCACGACAAGCAGGAACGACTAAAAAACCTATGAAGACCCCCGACACCAGACCCATGACACCAGATTAAAATTCCGTAACAGAATTAATTATTCTCACATCGGAAAATATTAAGGGAGTCATATATGACACGGAACTTCAAGAATGTCAAGGCATGGGAATTTTCAGATGAAATGGTAATCTCAATTTATTCAAAAACCAAACTGTTCCCATCAGAAGAGTTGTATGGCATTACTTCACAATTGAGAAGAGCAGCGGTGTCAGTCCCTACAAATATTGCAGAAGGCACGGGCAGAAAGCACAGGAAAGAATACCTGCAATTTTTATATATGGCAAATGGCTCGATGGCCGAGGTCGAATATCTGTTATATTTATCGAAGCGGTTGGGGTATATTGGACAATCAGAGTACTCCGACCTGGAACAGCAGCGAAAAAAAGCCGCCAAAACCTTGTCGGGACTAATTAGTGCGGTTGAAAAAGATACTCATAATGCTTAATCTGATTCTGTGAGTCTGAAGTCCTGAGTCGGGAGTCTGGAGTCTGATATGATTGTTGTTGTTACAGGGATGGTCGGCGTTGACAAGAAAAGCTACCTCGAGAAGGTATGAGACTTTGCCAACCAGCATGGCAAGGAGGTTTTACTCTGTAACGTCGGTAATATG
>CAZNXD010000264.1:0-2899 GCA_964576935.1 uncultured Pirellulales bacterium
ATCCGGCTGGCGACCAACAGATATGGCTGTATGAAATAACAATCGATCCAAACGAGGCGTTCGTACAAGAGGGTAATTCCACCGATCCGATAATCTACTGGCTTGACGCCGGTGTGGAGGTGAATGAGATTCCGATTGGCGCTCAGTTTGGCTGGAAGACCTCGCCCGAGCACTGGAATGATGATGCAGTCTTTTGGGATGAAGGTTTAGGGATTTGGCAGGAGCTGATATATCCGCCTGAACACCCGTTCGAGGGCAATTCTATTGATTTGGCATTCGTGATTATCACAGTTCAAGAAGAAGAGCCTAATGAGCCCAATGATCCTACAATCAAGTGGCTTCAGAATCCTGATTTGAGCGATACCGGTATTGACGTGGATGCATCGATAGACTTTGAGGGTACGGCACAGTGGCCGGACCATATTCTTGCGGATGATTTTCGCTGTACCAGGACAGATCCTATCACAGATATCCATATCTGGGGCTCGTGGTACCACGATGTGCTGCCTGACGGGGACCCAAATAATGTGTTCTTCTGGCTGGGTATTCACGAGGACCTTCCTGTAGGTGACCCGTGTAATCCTTATGATTACAGCATTCCCGGGGAAATACTTTGGGAGTGGCCTTTCGGCGAATTTAAGGTCGCCGTGGAGGCAGCGGATATAACGGAGGGCTACTACGTTCCAGAGGCAAATTATTTTTACCCTAACGCTGACTGGACTTGCTGGCGGTACGATTTCTACATCGACCCGTGCTATGCCTTCATTCAGCAGGGCAGTCCTGATGACCCGTGTATTTACTGGCTGAGCGTGCTGGCTGGAACTTATTCACAGATCAGTCCCGCAAGATTCGGCTGGAAGACGTCGCTGGACCACTGGAATGATGATGCCGTCTTCTTGGCTCCAAGCGGAGCCGACCCAAATTGGCATGAACTGCGGTATCCACAGGGACATATATTCGAGGGAAATTCTATCGATCTGGCATTTTCAATTACAACCGGGCAAGAGGCGCCAAACGAGCCGGAACCGGTTGAACCAAACTTTACCAAGCCGTTGATGCCGCATACGAAATGGTCTCAGCCGCCCATCGAAATTGACCCGAACTCTACCGTGCCCATCTACTGCGGCTGGGGTGAGGATTCTGATAATATAGACATCTGGCATATTGTTGCCGATGACTTCCGCTGTCTTGGTACGATGCCGATTACATCCGTACACTGGTGGGGCTCTTACATTGACTGGGAAGGAGACGAACCGCCGCTGGTGCACCCCGATGCGTGGCAAATTGGATTCTGGAGCAATATAGTGGACCCGGACCCATGTGACCCCAATACCTTTAGCTACCCTGATGAATTGCTGTGGCAAATCGAGGTTGACCCAAACCAGGCAACTGACGTAAACTTAATAGGTGAGCCTTGTTTGATTTCTTACTGGAGATTCAATGAAAATGATGGGAATGACGCGAATGATTCTGCAAACGGTAACGACGGCACAATATACGGCGCCACGTGGACAACCGGTAAAGAGGGTTCAGCTCTGTATTTCCACGGCAGCAGCGCTGATAAAGTCGTGGTTCCTCATTCGGCAAACCTGGATATCACAGGCCCGTTCACGATTGAGGCGTGGATTAAGGCAAAAGGCACAATGAAATATCATGCGATCGTAGACAAATACGACGGTTCCCCAACTTTAGGGTATGGATTCACACTTTATCTTACGGACGGAAATCTCAGGCTTTCAATATACGGCGGAGCAAACGGTGGAGATTGGTCTGTGCTAAATATAGACCTTCGAGATGATAAGTGGCATCACGTTGCCGGGCTTTGGGACAGTAATGATATTAAACTTTACATCGACGGTGAATGTAAAGCACAACGGTTCTGTGCTTATGGTCCTGCATCAACGACCCATGACCTCGGAATCGGCAAGAGGTTATACGGCTGGGGAGGCTATCTACCTTTCGAAGGGACCATCGACGAAGTTGCCATCTACGACGTAAACCTGACTGATGATACAATTAAACAACACTATCAAGCAGGTTCGCTCAGCTATGTTGACGTCGAGAAGTGTGGTGACCTCTATCAATATACTTTGCACATGGAGCCAAATGATTACTTCCGGCAGGATGATTATAATGAGGTAACTGAGGACAGCACCTTCTGGATGAGCATTATGGCGGTTTATCCTAACGACGTCAGCGTTGACTTTCTCTGGGGCTGGCATACAAGACCGTGGCACTGGATGGATGATGCCGTAATATTCTCGCATGACCCGATTATTGGGCCGCTTGTGCCGGGTATGACACTTGACCCCTGTTTTATTGAGCCGATTAAAGACCCTGTATACGGGGAAAGTTACGATATGGCGTTTGAGCTTGACACCGACCCGAATTACATCAAGTGGGAGCAGCTCTATACGGGCAATCGCGACTGGCCGCACTATGAGGACGAGGAATCTATGTGCTGGCCAGCTCCTGATCCTTGTGTAAATCTTGTTGCTGACGATTGGCGTTGTCTGCGGAGAACACCGGTAACGGCCATTGTCTGGTGGGGCTCTTATATAGGTTATGGTTACGAGGCCTGTACAGGCCCGGTTACACGGCCGGTACAACCGGACCGGTTCGAGCTGTCAATCTGGACCGATGTGCCGGCAGGTGAGGACCCATGTTATGCCTACAGCCATCCCGGTGAGAAAATCTGGGAGTATAACCCCTTTGATTATGACGAGGTCCTAGTCGGCTTTGACAAACAACCTCACGGAGGACCGAATGAGCCGGTCTTCAGGTACTCGGTCAGACTGCCGGAGGAAGAGTGGTTCCACCAGCCGGACTACAACAAGGTCTTCTGGCTAAGCGTAATGGCTTTATACGATATGGTTGAGCCAAACTATCCCTGGGGCTG
>CAZNXD010000265.1:0-2898 GCA_964576935.1 uncultured Pirellulales bacterium
TAAAGCGTGCCCTGAGCAAGAAATTTTGCGCCTTTTATCTTCAGGGCTTCGGATTTGAAGGCCTCGATAAACTCATGGCCGATGATTTTACGCTTCTGCTGCGGGTCGGTGACGCCTTTTAGCTTGCTAAGGAACTGCTTCGACCAATCGACAACTCGCAAATCGATGTGAAAATGGTCTTTGAAGGTTGATATGACCTGCTCGCGCTCGTTCTTTCTCAAAAGGCCGTTATCAACAAAGATACAGACGAGTTTGTCACCGATGGCCCTGTGAATTAGCGAGGCGACAACCGACGAATCGACCCCCCCGCTCAGGCCGCATATGACTGTTGAGTTACCGACCTGCTTAATAACATTATTAACGGTGTCTTCGACGAAGTCACTCATCTTCCAGTCGCCGCTGCATTGGCAGATATCGTAAAGGAAGTTTCGCAATATCTGCATGCCTTTGGGCGTGTGCGAGACTTCGGGATGGAACTGAACGCCGTAGAACTTTTTGCTTTTGTGCTTTACCGTTGCGAATGGACAGTTATCAGTATTGGCAAGGCTGACAAAGTCATCACTCAACCGCCCTACTTGGTCGCCGTGAGACGCCCATGCCTGTATCGTTTCGGGCACATTGGCAAATAAGTCACTGCTGTCGGTGATTTTCAGTGTTGTTCGGCCGTATTCGTGTTTTTCAGCACCGATGACTTTTGCTCCGAGGACTTGGCAACCTAATTGCATTCCATAGCAGATGCCAAGTATGGGTACACCCGAGTCAAATATCTTTTCGTCGCATCTCGGTGCGCCGGGGTCATTAACCGAGGCTGGCCCGCCTGAAAGAATTATTCCCTTGAGATTCAGTTGACTGAGTTTTTCAGCACTGATACCGGCACTGCAGATTACCGAATATACGTTCTGCTCACGTACCCGCCGGGCAATCAACTGAACATACTGACTGCCGAAATCAAGAATCGCTATCGTCTCGTGGTTAATTTTGCTCATATGTCATATCTCGTATTTCTATTTGAGGTGCTATTTCCTGCTTTTCCGCGAAGTATAGCAAAATTCGCGATAGTAGTAAGTAAAAACCAGCAATGACCAAAGGTATGCTTAAGTACATCGAAAGTTTAAAAATTTGTGAATTACCGGGTTCTATCAGGATAAATAACGGAAGCATAAATGATATCCAAAAGACAATTCCAGTGACGAGCGAGAAGCGTTTTATCCTGTCCGGGGTTATTTCTAATATTAAAGATAGTATCGAAATTTTTAAATATAGACACAATGCCATTCCTGGATATAGGCTGTAGGCCTCACCTAAAGATATTATTAACAAATAGATTATTAATCCGGCGGATGGAACGCAGCAGAGCAAAACCAGAGCAGCAAGAATTCTAACTACCAGCTTAAACCAGTTTATTGGTTTGCTTTTCCTCATTTGTAATACTAAGACGACACCAACGACTGGTTCCTTTCTTGAAAAATGACAGCAAAATCAAATATCAGCTTTCAAAAGGCAGTGTCGCGGAATAGTTCGGTGCTTCCTTGGTTATCTGTATATCGTGCGGGTGCGATTCGCTGACCGAGGCGGCGCTAATCCTGACGAATTTTGCGTTCTTGCGAAGCTCGGCGATGTTCTTAGTGCCGCAATAGCCCATTCCGGCTCGCAGCCCCCCTACTAGTTGGTAAACGAAATCACCCAGATGCCCGCGATAAGGGACCCGCCCTTCCACGCCTTCAGGCACGAGCTTGTCCTGCTGGGCGGAGCTTTGCTGGCCGTAGCGGTCGGCTGAACCTTTGACCATAGCACCGAGCGAACCCATTCCGCGGTATTCCTTGAACTGTCTGCCTTTGTATATGACTCGCTGGCCGGGGCTTTCAGCCAGTCCGGCAAAGAGCGAACCGACCATGACACTCGAGGCCCCTGCCGCGATTGCCTTGGTGATATCGCCCGAATGGCGGATGCCACCGTCGGCTATTACGGGGATGCCGTGTTTTTCGGCGGCTGCTACGCAGTCCATTATCGCCGCGACCTGCGGTACGCCGACACCTGAAATGACGCGGGTTGTGCATATTGCTCCGGGGCCGATACCGACCTTAACAGCATTGACACCGGCCTTTATCAAATCTTCGGCGGCTTGCGCGGTGGCTATATTGCCGGCAATTACGTCGATTTTGTGCTTGGCTTTTATGGCCTTGACCGTCTCGATGACATTACTGGAATGGCCGTGCGCTGTATCGACAACGAGCACATCGACCTCGGCGGCGATGAGTGCCTCGATTCTTTCGGAGTCATTGACGCCGACGGCGGCGCCGACTCGCAATCGGCCTCGCTGGTCTCTTGCGGCGACGGGGTACTGCTGAACGCGGTCGATGTCGCGCATCGTGATTAAGCCGGCTAATTCACCATTTTTGTTGACCAAAAGCAGCTTTTCGACCTTGTGCTTTTGAAGGATTTCTTTTGCCTGCTCGAGAGTTGTATTGGCTGGGCCGGTCACGAGATTGTTTTTGGTCATGACCCCGCTTATGCGGACATCGTAGTCTTTCAGGAATTTGAGGTCTCTGCTGGTCAGGATACCGACCAGCTTTTTGCCCTCGACGATGGGGATTCCCGAGACGTTCTGCTCGGTCATCAAATCGCGTGCCCTGCTGACCGGTTCGGCCGGAGATAGCGTTATAGGGTCAAGAATCACACCATTTTCGGACCTTTTGACTTTTGCGACCTCTCGCTTGTGGGCCTCGACGGTCAAATTCTTGTGGATAATTCCGATGCCGCCCTCCTGAGCCAGGGCGATTGCCAGGGCCGCTTCGGTCACCGTGTCCATTGCGGCTGAGACGATGGGGATGTTAATCTGGATGTTGTTCGTGAGCTGAGTGATGGTCTCGGCCTGGCTGGGTACGAAGTCGCTTCTGG
>CAZNXD010000266.1:0-2894 GCA_964576935.1 uncultured Pirellulales bacterium
TTTCGATGAGAAGAATGGATATGTAGCTTTTTCGAGTGTTTGCGCATCCATTCCTCAGCCTTGGTCGCTGATTTGGATTTTTATGGAATCGAGCGTGCTTTCGGCGGTGACTTTGATAGGTCCGGCCTGGCCGCCGTATGACTGAAGAGCGTTGCAGATTATGTTGGCGAGGACGGGAACGATTTGGCCAGAATCGACGAAGAGGCCGGTATCGCTGTCCGGCAGGAAAGTCTGGGCGTTAATATTGTCGAGCCCGGTCTTTAGCGAGGCCAATTGCATCGCTTCTTCCAGCAACTGACCAAGGCCCACATGTGTTTTGCGCGGCGGGGCTGGTTCAGCGTAGCTCATGAGGTCGTTTACAATGTCGGCCAGCTCGCGGCAGTTGGTCTGGATTTGCTTTAGTGTCTGTTTCTTTGCGGGGTCGGTCTCGGATTCACTGAGCAGTTGCGCTATTCCGGAGACTACCGCGAGGGGATTGTTTAGTTCGTGAGCGGCGCCGGCGGCCATCTCAGCCAATGCGCTTAAGATAAGCTGCTGTGTGTCCTGGACAGGGGGCTGTTGGACAACGGCGGGTTTTGCGACAAGAAGTGCGAAGGCCTCGGCAAGCTGCTGCTGCTTTTGTCGATACATCGCCATGTTAAGCAGGACCGCGGCGATGAAGCTGGTGGCCTCGAACATTTCCTTGAGCTGGGCTGTTTGTACGGGGTAGCTGAACTCAAATAAAATCGCACCTAAGGCTGTGCCTTGGGCTATCAAAGGGGCAATCTTTGTCCTGGCTGTGTCGAACTCGACGTCGAGCTTCTCGAAAATCCAGCCGCAATTTTGAGCGGCGTCGATGACGGCAAAACTATTGGCAATACTGTCGGGGACGGCCGAAGTGTCAGCCGGGATGCTCAGGCGGATGGTTCGGACGCCATTATTATCTTCTGTGATGACCGCTTCGGCTCTGGTATCGTCCTGTGGGTCAATCAGGTAAAGGCATACTCTGCCGGTCTGGTAGAACTTCCTGAAATGGCATGCAAAATGTTGGGCGATTTCCATCGGCTCGGCGGTAGGTTCGAAGGTTGTGAGCAGCTCAGAGGTGAAATCAAAGTGACTTGATTTGGTATGGGATTGTTGTATTTGCTGAGTCAGCTTGCTGCCTTCGGCGGCCAGAGTGCCTGCGGCAAACTGAAGGGCCTCGCAGTACTGGGCAATATCTGTCTGTATATCCGTGCCGAAGTATTGTGATTTTTCAGCTATTTCCTGGGCGGCCTGGTTGCCGATTTGCTCGGCCTGGTCTGCAGTTATACCAAGCGATTTAAGTAATTCGCCGGGCAGCTCGGTAGCGTCGAAGCTCCCCGATATGCCTATGCCGGCTCTTCTGGAAATCAAATACGCCAGGCGAACTACCTGAGCGATTTTTGCCTGAGGGATAGCTTTGGCAATTGTTTCGGTGTCACTTTGATGGAGCCAGATTGCCATGGCGACAGATTCGGGCAGGTGCCATCTCTGGGCCAGACGCTTGCCGAGGATTGTGTAGTCAAGGCCGAGGTTTTGTTGCTGGACGGCGGTTATAGAAAGCTGCTGGTTTTTTGCCTGCTCGATGAGTCGCTGGAAGCTTCGCGGCATAGCCTCGTCCAGGGCGAGATTGCCGATGTTGTGAAGCAGTCCCGCGGCAAAGGCAAGTTCAGGTTCGATATCAACAGAGCCCTGCTCGGTGACGGCTCCGGCGCAGTGTCCGACGGCGGCGGCAAAAGCAACGAGATTTCTTCGCAATTCGAGCCTTGCAGGGTCATTGCCGGCGGGTAAGTAGATTTTTGCAGCAAAGAAATTGTCACGAATCTGTCTTAACGGCAATTCCTGTATAGCAGAACGGACGGATATTCTATCCTGCTTTGGGCGAATACCCCGGCGGTGGAGTAATGAAAAGAGCATGACAGCGATGGCCGGGTCGGACTCGGCGATACTGTTCAGCTCGTCAGGTGAGAGACTCATCTCGAAAAGACCACGCAGCAGGGCGGTGGCGGCGGCAGGAAGAACGCTTAGCCCGTCCATTTGATACAGCGTATATTCAAGCTCGCGTGCGAGACCTCTTGCCGATGGTTCGTTTGCCATTTTTTGCGTTCCCTGCTAAAGAGCGGCCGATAATAAAACCAGGCGGCCAAACTGACGATGTTCCTCCTTCTGTGATATGGAAAGAACCGCACCGAAGCTGATGCGACGCCGATTCACTTTATCTGCAGAACCGAGCAGACCTTTGCGGTAAGGTCGTCTATGTCGAAAGGTTTCTTGACAAAGCCTTCCGCGCCGGACTTAAGCAACTGGTCTATCTCATCCTGCTTGACGACCCCGCTTACGATAATGACTTTTATGTCTTCGTATTTGGGATTTCTTTTTATAGTCTGACAGACGATATTGCCGTTGACGTCGGGCAGCATATAATCAAGTAATATCACGTCGGGATGAAACTGCTCAGTGAGCACGCCCGCATCATATCCGCTCGAAGCCGTCTTTACTTCGAATCTTCCGTCCCGGCCGAACACCTCGCTCAGCAGTTCGACGATTTCCGGGTCGTCGTCAACAATGAGAACTTTCTTTTTGCCGGAGTCAAGATTGTCAAGCGGGATCCTGTTGGTCTTCATGAAATTTACGAGGCTTTCGCGCGGAATCCGCCTGAACTTCGAGCCGGGTATTCTGAAACCATCCAGACGACCGGAATCAAAACACCTGATGATAGTTTGCTGGCTGACCTTGCAAATGTCGGCCGCTTCGCCGGTAGTGTATAAATCCTTCATTTTATCCATTCCCCTATTTCGCCCAAGTCCATTTGTACAGGGACCCCTCTAAATTGCCTTATTAGCCTAATTTAACCATCGACATAGTGGTTTGTCAAGGATTAAAAAACAGCATTA
>CAZNXD010000267.1:0-2883 GCA_964576935.1 uncultured Pirellulales bacterium
CGCCGGAATAGATGTTGGCACCGCTTAGTGTGACGTTGCCGGTACCGAGCTTGGTAAGCGTTCCAGAACCGCTCATTATATCAGAGTAGGTACCATCGCCCACCTGGTCGAAGACTACAGTTGCATTGTTAGCTACATTGCCCTGGAGACTGGTGGTTGTTCCGGTGAGTGTTCCCGCTGTTACTGTTGTTCCGCCGTTGTATGTATTAGTCCCACTAAGTGTAAGAGTGCCAGTGCCTTGTTTGATAAATGCCCCTGTGCCGCTTATTACTCCGGCGTATGTTGTGCTTGAGGCGTCGCCAACGGTGAGAGTATTGGCATTGAGGTTAACATTACCACCTGTCGCGCCGCCGCCGGCAAGCGAACCTATAGTCTCACTGTCTAATAATTCAAAGTTTGCGGAGGCAACATTTGCAAGACTGACTGCTCCGTTGTCGGCGATAGCGGAGCCGCCTGAAACTGCCAATGTACCAGCCGAAATTGTCGTTGTACCGGTATGTGTGTTATTACCCGAAAGAGTAAGTGTAGCTGTTCCAGTCTTGGTCAACGCTCCGCCGCCGGATATCGCGCCGCTAATGGCCAGATCATTCGTCCCCGCTGAAGTCCCCAAAACAGTAAGTGTCCTTGTATTCTCAATGCTGATATCGTTGCTCAAAGTTATGACAGGAATGTTTGCCTGAATAGTACCATTACCACCGGCAATTGTTATAGCCCCCATCCCAAACGCATCGCTGCTGTTAAATTTGATGGTCCCCGCGCTTATAGTAGTGCCGCCGGTGTACGTATTAGAGCTCATAAGCGTAAGTATGCGGCTGCTGGACATGGTTAGACTGCCGCCGGCGACACCTTCGCTAATGCTGCCATATAATGTCAGATTAAGTGTATTCGAATTAAGCTCTACGCCCCCCGGGCCGTTAGTAATAATGTTTGAGAATATTGATATGGCACTGCTGGTGGTGCCTCCAATCACAGCGCCGGGCTCCAATGAGAAGGAACCGTCGAAGACTGCAGTTAAATTACCGGTGAAGTTGATGCTCTCAATGCCTGTTAGGGTGCCCATATTATTCGTCGCCATAGAGTATGCACTTGGTCCGAAGACGATAGAATCGTCAATCGCAGCAGACGACGGAGCCCCGTCCGGGTCCCAGTTCTCGTCATAGTCAAAATTGGTGTTAGCACCTCCGCCATCCCCATCCCAGACGTATACGGCGTCGATGGGGACCGTTAACAGCAGGAGAAAAATAGTGACCAGGCTACTCTTAGCGATATTCAAGCTATACTCCATCTTGCAAAAGACTACTTCAAAATAAGCGCGTAAATTTCCAGGCGACTTATACTTTTCCAAAACGTACCCCTTGCGTTTCCCAATCGAGACCAGGTTTTACGATAGGGCTGCCCAGGGCTTATCTGTGCAATCCATCGGCATAATCAAAGACCGAGTTAGTTACTTGAGGGGAGTTTTAAGCTATGAATAACACTCAGATTAATTTCTTTCGAGAAAGCAGCGGTATTATCGGTCGTTATAGTTTTATGTAATTTTGATCACTAATGGCTTAAGAAAATTGTATTGACTGCGATAAGGTTAGTTGGAATCGGGCAGTTCGTTTAGTCTTTCTATTTAGCCCGTGAATGGATTCGCCAATTAGCATTAAAAGGAGTACATAAAATGCTGGCAATTAAAAACAACGTTATGGCGGCAAATGCGGCCAGGCATTTGGGTATCAGCTATGATGCTCTGGCTAAGAGTGTAGAAAGGCTGTCATCGGGTTTGCGAATCAACAGCGCCAAAGACGACGCCGCAGGTTTGGCGGTTCGTGAGCTGATGCGTGCAGATATTGCTGTGCTGGAACAGGGCGCTCGTAACGCTCAGGACGGTATCAGTATGCTTCAGACGATGGAAGGAGCTATGGCAGTTATAGATACGTCGTTGGTCCGTATGAAGCAGCTTGCCGAGCAGGCGGCGACAGGTTCGTACAGTGACGCTCAGCGAACACTGATGCAAAATGAGTTCGCGGAAATGGCCGAAGAGATAGAACGTATTGCCGACGCGACGTCTTTCAACAATATAAGGCTTCTGAATAGTGCTTCGCAGTCAATAACGATTCACTTCGGTGGTACCGACGATTATATTACAGTTCCGGGTACTGATATGACGCAGAGCGGTCTTGGTATCAGCGCGAGTGTTAGCATCAGCACGCTCGGCGCGGCCAAATCCGCGTTGGCGACAATAGACAGCGCTATCGCGGCCAAAGATACGGCTCGTGCTCAGTTTGGTTACAAGATGAACCGGCTCGAAGGGACTGTAGCGGTTCTGAATATTCAGAGAGAGAATCTCATGGCTGCGGAGTCACGTGTCAGTGATGTTGATGTGGCGACCGAGATGGCTGAGATGACGCGGAATCAGGTTTTGGCACAGGCCGGTATAGCGATGCTGGCTCAGGCTAATACAATGCCTCAGATGGCACTTACACTTTTGAGATAGTGACGATAAATTTGGGCTTTGAGGGAGATTTTTATGAGTAATGTGTCGGCATATCAGGATAACGCGGTCACGACGCAAAGCAAGGGCAGGCTGGTTGTCTTATTATACGATGGCGCAATCAAGTTTCTGAAGCTGGCGATTAAAGAGCTCGAAGCGGGCAACTTTGAAGCGAAGGGCCAGTATATAAATCGTGCACAGGATATCATCACTGAGCTGAACGCTGTTTTGGATGTTAACGCCGGTGGTGAGATTGCGAACAATCTGCGGAATTTGTATGTGTTCATGAGCAATCGGTTAGCAGAGGCTAATGCCAAGCGTGACGTGAACATGATAAACGATGTGATAAGACTTCTGGAGGAGTTAAATCATCTTCTAAAATGCTTAAAGTGAAATTTTGTCGG
>CAZNXD010000268.1:0-2881 GCA_964576935.1 uncultured Pirellulales bacterium
CAACGACCGAGTCCGCCAAACAGCAAACACTTCACAGATGATTTACTCCGTCGCCGATATCGTTTCATTCGTCAGCCATCTAATGACTCTCGAACCGTCTGACGTAATTGCTACCGGAACACCTTCCGGCGTCGCCGCCGCTACCGGCGAATTTCTCGAAGCAGGCGATCGTCTCGAATGCACTATAGAAAAACTCGGAACTTTGAAAAACACACTCAGCCAAAAACCGAAACAGTTCTACCAGCCGCTAACCGGATAACTTTATGAACACAGCCGTCTTTTTAATTTCAGTCTTTGTAATATCGCTTTCCGGCGTCATGGCCCCGGGCCCGGTAACCGCCGCCGCAATAGCTCTCGGTTCGAGAAAGCGCTTCGCCGGCGTGCTGATAGGCATCGGCCATGTCATTATCGAGCTGCCCGTAATGCTGATACTGTTATTCGGGGTAGGGGGCTTTCTCAAGCTCAATTGGTTGCGGGTCATCGTAGGTTTTCTTGGCGGCCTTGTGTTAATTTTCATGGGCGTCCAGATGTTCATGGGTATAAAAAAGCTCGAACTACAAACTAAGACCAAAACTGCCGCAAGTCCCGTAATGACCGGCCTGATTCTTTCAATCAGCAATCCTTATTTCCTTTTCTGGTGGGCTGCGGTCGGTCTTAATCTGGTCACCCAGGCCAGGGACCTTGGCATTTGGGCGCTGGTACTCTTTGCTTTGGTCCACTGGTTCTGCGATTGTGCCTGGCTGCAGTTGCTTTCCTGGGCAAGCTTCAAAGGCACCAGCCTCTTCGGCCAAAAGGGGCAAAAAGTCCTGCTGGCAATATGTGCCGCCGCCTTGATATTTTTTGGCGGGGTTTTCCTGTGGAATACAACCAGGCTTTTACTAAGTTTTTAAGCCCTCATCTGGGCAACATTTCAGTCGCTTCGTACTTGTTTCTAATTCGAAGGGTGCTTATCAATACTGATAAAGCTGTTTTTCATCACCCGTACTTCGGTACCCAAAAGCTGACGACCAAATATATGCCTCTCTGGGCCTCGCCGCTAAAAAACACTGGTTAACGAAATTGAGTTGACCATGCCGATTTATTTAATATCCTGACGCATCTCAGGCACCGACTGGCTGCATCGACCGGGACAATTTGGGTGGTTATCGACGAACATTGCGACTCAAACAAGACCCTTCAAAAACAATCTGTTTTTTGGGAGTTTCATAGTGGACATCAAAACATTCCTTGTTATGACCCTGCTTTCGGTTCTGTCTGCGAATTCTTCAGGCAAAGTCCAACACACGGATGGCCGAACCGAAGGCGCTGGAAGGAACCAGCAATCTAACTTATTGGGGCAGAATTGCCCGATGTACGTAAGACCGCCGCCTCTGAGCTAAAGGGTCGAAGTTACAACGTGTTCGTTTGATGTTTTTTCTAAACCCCAGTTGCCCCCGAAAGCTGAGCAATTGGGGTTTTTATTTGACGAAAACACACCTTTCTATTATCTATTTCATCAATGAGTGGTAACGACCTTAAAACTGGTTTTTCAGGCAAGTTCATCGTCATCGACGGCCCCGACGGCTGCGGCAAATCCACCCAGGCAAAGCTCCTCGCGGAATATCTCCAAAAGCAGCAGGTCACCGTCGAACTCCTGCGCGACCCCGGCAGCACCGTAATCGGAGAAAAGATTCGCCACGTACTGCTCAGTCCCGAGCACGATACAATGGCCACCGAAACCGAGGTGCTTTTATACATGGCCGCGCGGGTCCAGCTCTGGCATGAAAAAATAGCGCCCGCTTTGCAGCAGGATAAATGCGTCCTGCTCGACCGCTGGTTATCAAGCACCTGCGCCTATCAGGGACATGCCGGCGATTTCGGAATCGATCGGATAATACAAATTGCTAAAGACTGTCTGCCCAAACCCTGGCCGGATTTGACCATCGTACTCGACGTCGATTTACAAACCGCCGAACAGAGACTAAATCGCAACCTCGACCGAATGGAACAAAAAGGCGAAGGCTATCACAAAAAAGTCCGCGAAGGTTTTTTAAAACTCGCCGAGAATAGAGATAACTTTATTGTAATCAACGCCGCCGAATCCATAGAACAAGTACACCAAAACATAATCGAGAAAGTTTTTAATAGTTGAATGTTTCTTAAAGATATATTTTGTCAGGACAAAGCAATTTCAATCCTGCAGAATGCCTACGCCAATAACAAATGGGCTCATGCCTATATCTTTGCAGGCTCCGAAGGCGTTGGCAAATTCACCGCCGCTACAGCCTGGGCAAAACTGCTGCTCTGTCTTAAACCAAAAATCGATAAAGACTTCGCCGACGCTTGCAGCCGATGTCAGTCGTGTCAGCTATTCGAAGCCGGCTCACATCCGGATTTTATTCACATCTATAAAGAACTGTTAGAGTTCACCGACAAGGGCAAAGGCCGAACCACCCCCATTGATTTACCCATCGACGTCATCCGCGAATTTGTCATCGCCAAAGCGCCCCAAAGACCAACCACCTCACAGCATAAGGTCTTTATTATTAGCGAAGCCGAAAAACTCAACATCCAGTCCCAAAACGCGCTGCTGAAAATCCTGGAAGAACCGCCCGCTTATTGCTGCATTGTTCTGATATGCCCTCAGCCGGAAAAACTGTTGCCAACAATCAGGTCACGCTGCCAGACCATTCGCTTCGGCCTCATCGACGAAAATATAATCATAGAATCGCTTACCAAAATGGGTCTTGATAAAGCACCCGCAAAATATCTGACCCGCCTCGCGCAGGGCAGCCTGGGCCAGGCCCAAAGCTGGGCCAAGCTCGAACTCGAAGACGCAGGCCTCTACCGGACAAAGACGGAAATTATCAAAGCCCTCGCCGATTACCAATACAGCCAGTCA
>CAZNXD010000269.1:0-2879 GCA_964576935.1 uncultured Pirellulales bacterium
GCAAACCTTACTGTTTTTGGCGTTTGTCTTTTCCAGGAATTCAGCTACTTTACCGCAGCTGCTGCACTTATACTCGAAAATCGGCATCATTACACCTCTTAGCCTACACAAAATCGCAACAGGCTGGCGTTTTCAAAGCTTTCACCAACCTGTACCATACCATCTCAAAACGGCCATAAATAACTTAAGTATCCGGCTATAAAGCACTTCGGAGCATAATTATAATTGGGACTCACCCGGTAGTCAAGAACCACCCTCGCATGAACAGACAGCCGTTTTTAGAAATAAAGAGCCCAATGGCGACTTCATTCAACCAAGTAACAAATACGGTCTTTTCTTTTTTGACATAAAAATATCTAAGAATTATACTCAGTTTTTAGCACAAATACCGAATCTTCCAAAAATGTACCCAAGCGTCAAATTTGCAGGCATGCAAGGAAAGAGAGATAGTTATGAAAAAACTTACACTTCTGAATTCATTATTCGTATTTGCCTTAATGTTATCATGTTTCGCCGATGAGGGAATGTGGCTCTACGATGCTCCGCCTAATCAGTTACTTAAAGATAGATACGACTTCGAACCTACTAAAGAATGGCTCGAACATCTTCAGAAGGCTTCTGTCCGTTTTAACAACGGAGGCTCAGGTTCTTTTGTATCCAGCAGCGGTCTGGTAATTACCAACCACCACGTCGGCGCCGACGCCCTGCAGAAGTTTAGTGATAAAGAGCATGACTACCTTCGCGACGGCTTCTATGCGCGTACACTTAATGATGAAAAACGCTGCCATGACCTTGAACTCAATGTTCTGATAAGTACCGAGGACGTGACTGACCGTGTAAATACAGCGGTAAAGTCAGATATGACCACCGAACAGGCCTTCCTTGCTCGACGCGCGGTTATGGCCGAGATTGAAAAGGAATCTTTTGACAAAACACACCTGCGAAGTGACGTTGTAACCCTCTATCACGGCGGCCTCTATCATCTCTACCGGTTCAAAAAATATACCGATGTACGTCTGGTTTTTGCACCAGAACAGCAGATAGCCTTCTTTGGGGGTGACCCGGACAACTTCGAGTACCCCCGCTTTTGTCTCGATTTCTGTTTGTTTCGAGTTTATGAGCAAGACAAACCCGCCAAGATTAAAGATTATCTCAAATGGAGCCAAGCCGGGCCGAGTGAAAACGAGCTGGTATTTGTATCCGGCCATCCAGGCCATACCAGCCGTCTATTCACCGTAGCAGAACTCGAATATCTGCGTGATACCAGCTTCCCCTATTACTTAAAATGGCTAAAGAAAATGGAGGTGCTCTTTAGCACATACAGCGCTCGGGACAAAGAAAATGCAAGGCGGCTAAACAAAGAACTCTTCATGATTAAAAATGGGCGTAAAAGGCTTAACGGAATGTTCGCAGGTCTGCTCGAACCGGAGTTGTTCACTCAAAAAAAAGCTTACGAAAATAAGCTTCGTAAAGCCATAGCGGAAAAAATGAATCTGAAGGATGCTGCCAATGCATTGGACAGAATTGCCCAGGCACAGAAAATTATCGCAGAGAATGAACTTCGCTACAATCTGTTGGAGCGGCCTAACGGCTTCAACAGCGAACTGTTCCGTATTGCTCGTACACTGCTTCGAGCAGCGGATGAACGTCAGAAACCAAATGCTGAACGTCTGCGCGAATTCGGAGAGGCCGGTCTTGAGTCATTGGAGTTCCAGCTTTTCTCGGAGAAACCGATTTACGATGACATAGAGGAATTGAAACTGGCAGACTCGTTGTCATGGCTGGTCATGCACCTGGGCTACTCAGACCCCTTGGTACAAAAAGTCCTCGCCGGCAAATCTCCGCGACGACGCGCCACGGAATTAGTTGAAGGCACAAAAGTAAAATCCGTAGCTGTACGCAGACAGCTCTATGAAGGAGGCAGAGCTGCTATAGATTCAGCTAAAGACACCATGATAGAACTGGCAAAAATCATTGACCACGATGCACGTGACGTACGTATGATTATTGAAAAACAGGAAGAAATCAAAGAACAAGCACACGCAAGCCTTGCCAAGATTCGCTTCGCCCTCGAAGGCACCAGTAACTACCCAGACGCCACATTTACGTTGCGTCTGGCCTTTGGAACAGCGAAAGGCTATGAGGACAATGGAAAACATGTTCCATTTCAGACGGATTTTGCCGGCCTTTTCAAGCGGGCGGCCCGGCAGGATTATAGGTTCCCCTTCAATCTTCCCCAGCGGTGGCTAAAACACAAGGATGATATCGACATGAGCACACCACTGAATTTTGTCAGCACTGTCGATATTACCGGAGGCAACTCCGGCAGTCCCGTTGTCAATCGTAAAGGCGAGTATATTGGGATTATATTCGATGGGAATATCTATTCGCTGTTACTTGACTTCTGTTACACCGAAAAGAAAGCACGCGCTATTTCTGTTCATTCTAAAGCTATCACTGAGGCGCTATACAAAGTTTACGACGCAAAAGAACTCGCGGACGAATTGCTTGGCAAGAGAGTGATTAACTGAGAGGATAAGTTTACCCTTTTGATCAGACGCTAACACGCCCGGCAGGACTCCGGCCTTCGGCCTGGAACCTAAACCCGCAAAAGCGGATTTCCATAGGGGCTCTGCCCCTCTGGCGTCGCTTCGCTCCTGTCACCCCGACAACCTGGGAAAATGCTTTTCCCAGACCCTTTGCAGGTTCGAGTCCCGCCGAACACGCCCGGCAGGACTCGAACCTGCGACCTACGGATTAGAAATCCGTTGCTCTATCCAGCTGAGCTACGGGCGCTCATTCTCAGTAAAACTACTTAAAGAAAACAGCGGGCGATGGGATTCGAACCCACGACATTCGGCTTGGGAAGCCGACATTCT
>CAZNXD010000270.1:0-2877 GCA_964576935.1 uncultured Pirellulales bacterium
AGTCAATTCAAAAGTACTTTCTGTGCAACCATTATTTAACTGGAACATCACATCGGGCTGCAGTATAGAATCGCCCGGCAAACAAGACTTGTGAGGATTGATAAAGGTAGCTATTCCGTCTCCGGACGTCTGTGTCCACTCATATATTATATTAGTGTATGGTGGGTCGGTACCGGCATCGTCAAGCGGTATTGGAGAGAACGGAATGGCTGTTTTGGGGCTGCCAGCATCAACATAAACATAGTCGACAACTTTTATAGTAACTACCTCTGAAGACACATCGAACCCATCTCCATCAACATACCGTACCCAAACATCATAAGAACCACCGTTCTGAAAAGTAACACCAGGTTTTTCTTTTGTGTAAGGAGTTGTGAAATCCCAGGTTACACCTGATGACGGATACCAGGTAACATTATTCCAAATAATATCCTTATCATCCAACACACGCGCCTGATCAAGATGTAAAGGCTGGCCGGTTTTTGCAGGCGGATAACTCATTCCGACACTTACTCTCGGCTCACCGGAAAGCACTTCAACAATAACTTCACCGCTTCCTGCAAATTCCTCATCTGAATAAACAGAAAGCTGGAATTTGTATGTACCATTTGTTACCAAATCAACATAAGCCTGTGTAGGCGGCTCAGGATCTGGCACTGGTATTGGCTGAGAGGTGCTCGAGGGCCATTGGGTACAGTACCATTGATAGGTCAAGACGCCGCTCAAGGGTGTATGTTCACCGTCAAGGAATACTCTTAGATTATCATCGTAAGGAACTCCATAAGGCCCTTCAACTTCTGATTCATCATCCGGGCCGGCCTTGGCTATTACAATTACATCCGCTGAGCTAACATTAATTTGTACGCTTCCCGAACCGACCAGAATACCTGTCTCTCCTCCGCGTTTTGCTATAAACCGTATAGTGTAAGTACCCAGCGCATTGAACCTCGCCTTTACTGTGCTGTTAAAGTCGGGAGGCAATTCTTCGTATGTCTCATCGCTAAGCTCAACCATCTCGGATGACTTCGACCATTCAAACCAGTCAAAGTCCAGCGGTGTAGCTGTAGCAGAAATTGTCACTGTATTATCGCTTGGATAAGTTGCTGTGTACTTATCAGCCTCAACTGTTACGTCAATATCCTGATTACCGAAAGAACGAACCTTTACAACAACCTTGTCGGCGCCTTTAACATCATCGCCATCCTTGGCAAGCAGACCGATGTGGTATTCTCCGACAGCTGTGAATTCAAGTTGTGGAGTAAGAGTACCCTGGCCAGATACGATAGTCGCATTAGTCGAAGAACATATCCATTCTGGAGTAAGCGTACCGTCAGTGATTGAGCCGGTTAGATCGAGTGTAACACTATCTGAAGAAGTCAATGTGAGGTCGGGATAATCGCCGGCATCTACAGTCAAATCGGGTGTATAGCTCCCCCCGCCATCACTGGCTGTGACGGTCACTGTATCTACGCCTACGACAGTATCCCCATCTTTGGCCAGCATGATAAATGTGTAATCTCCGTCATCCGGGAACGCATCGAATTGGGCTTTTACAATCTCGTCAGTACCTAATTGCTCGAAAGTAACATTTACAGGCATATCACGAGGCGCGAGCCACTCAGCTGTACAGCTTGAACAGCCTGTAATCCTTCCACACAGGACAACATATTGCCGTGGAGCCTTCATGGTCTTGTCGGCTCCAGCGCTTACGATAATATGGTCGGTTGTTGAAGGCTCGTTTACAGTAATGGTAATGACGCCATAGCCAATGGGCACCTTCTGGTATCCTCCAAAGAAGCCGGCGAAGAAGCCACTAGAAGGCACTAAGTTCCCAAGGCCTACTCCAATGTCATATTTACCAGGTTTATTAAAGGTAACTGCGGTTTGTGGGCTGTACTCATCGTCAAAACTTATAGAATAGTTGTCTTTGTTATAAATCGGGAACCACTCGAGTATTTCGTATGTGCCGCCGTCCATTACAACAGCAAGGTTTGCCGTATTGTCAGGCCAATCCATAGTATTTCGATCTGAGGTAACATTAGTCTCCACCTGTCGATGAGAAACAGGGACCATAATATCCTGCTCACCAATAAAATCGTCCGCTACGTCCTTAGCCACCGCCCAAATCTGATACAGGCAAATTGTACCGGGGAACGTGGCAATTGTTTCGAAATGAGGTAAAGAGGTAGACGAAGATGGATTAAATGTAACAGGTCCGAACCAATCTATTCTATTTAGTACGTGTGGTGGTTCCGTGGTACCATCAGCGAAGCTATCAACACTTATTGTCGCTGTTCCATACGCCTGGACCGATTCAGGATCATTTGAAAGCAACAGCCCCGGGCCAACCTGGATATGGACCGTGTCGCGGCCTAAGACATTGTTGGAATCGATTGCTTTAAGCTCCAGCGTATAAAAGCCGATTTCATTAAATTCTACAATAGGGCTCAACTCATTCTTATAGCCGTTCCAGTTTACCGTTCCGAGCCCGAATATTTTATCCCATTGAAGGTCGGTCACGCTAACATTAGCATCGAGAATATCAATCGTCGCAGTGTCTTTAAAGTCGACCACCGCAGTATTAGTCTCAATAGATAATGTTACCTCCCTGTCTTTACCGGCACGGACTATCGCTGCCGTAAGCTCATCCGCACCGAGGTCTACACCCAGGCCGATCACCCGAGGTTCACCATCAATATCAAGCTCCCCAGGGTCGATTCCCGCAGATGAGCCGCTATCAATACACGGATTGACACCACCACCCGGCAATAAAGGCGATAAATGGTAATCATCTCCTGCAACAAATGGAGACTCATCCGTGGTTATATTATCCGTGCCTGTATAATCTGTTTCACCTGTCTGGATGCAGGAAAAATT
>CAZNXD010000271.1:0-2871 GCA_964576935.1 uncultured Pirellulales bacterium
CGCCTTGCAGCAGACACATTACAATTACAGAACCTTTTGCGGTCAGCTTATGAGATAAGGTACCCCAGACGACTCTGCCCAGTCCGTTAAATAGTGCAAGCAGACCCAAAGCGGAACCGGCGGCGGCAACACTCAAGCCGCCTTCGAATTCTCCGAAGTTCTTGAGGCATTTAATTACCATCAGTCCGCAGCCGGCGCTGAATACGAAGGCAAGCCAAATCATCCAGAACTGAATCGTGCAAATCGTCTGGCCCTGAGTAAGGTCTTTGACCTTCGCCTTTTCGGTACCGTCTTTTGCCATCGGCGGCGTCCAGCCTGCAGGTTTCCAGCCGGCGGGGGGGTTGGACAGCAGCAAAGCTCCTACGACTACCGAGACCGCGAAGATGATTCCAAAAATAAGAAACGTGCCGTTGACGCCATGATTGACGATGAGGTTCATCCACGGCCCGGCAAGTTTTACAAATATAAACGCGCCCGCTCCGAAGCCGGCAACAGCCAGGCCGGTAATAAAACCCTTCATATCAGGGAACCATTTAACGCACGCGGCTATCGGGCAGACATAGCCCATACCAATACCGGCGCCGCCGAGCAGGCCGATGAAGATTAGCATCAGTGGAAATGAAGTGCCCGTGAAACTCGCGATGATATAGCCGGCGCCGAGCATTAAGCCGCCTATAACCGCTATAATTCGCGGGCCGTATTTATCCTGTAGTCGCCCGGCCAGAATCATCACAATAGCAAAACTCGCCAGGCCCGTCGAGAATATCCACGATGTTTGTACAGCAGTATATTTGAATGGTCCCGCCGGGTCCTGCAGAGCGCCGGTAAACGCTCCCCATGCGTAGATGGCCCCGAGACACAGTTGAATCAGCAGTGCGCCGACCACGACCAGCCACCGGTTCATGACTTTTGGTTCCTCTGCCATAATCACTCCTTTCAATTAAAACAGGCCGGACGCGCGACTGTAACGCACGCCCGGCTGTTCAATCCGTTAAAGCATTCTTGTTAGATGCTTTCTCTTTAGTCACCGCGACCTTTAATCAAATCTTCAACTACATGCGGGTCGGCCAGTGTTGTGATATCACCGAGGTTGCTGGTATCCTTTTCGGCGATTTTACGCAGAATTCTTCGCATAATCTTGCCCGAGCGGGTCTTTGGCAGGGACGGAGCAAACTGAATTTTCTCCGGTGCCGCGATGGGGCCAATCTCCTTGCGGACATGCATGATAAGCTCTTTCTTGAGCTCATCGCTTTCCTCGATACCATTAACCAGGGTCACGAAGGCGTACAGGCCCTGTCCTTTAATCTCGTGAGGTATCGGTGTCACGGCGGCTTCAGCTACTTTGTCATGACTGACTAAGGCGCTTTCAACCTCAGCCGTGCCGATTCTGTGACCGGAAACATTAACCACGTCGTCGATTCGACCCATCAGCCAGTAATCACCGTCCTCGTCAACCCGGCATCCGTCACCGGCGAAGTAAATGTCATCGTACATTATGAAATATGTATCGATGAATCGGTCATGGTCGCCCCACATGGTACGCATCATACCCGGCCAGGGTTTGCGAATGCAGAGTTTGCCGCCTTCGTTGGCATCACATTGAGAACCGTCATCCCGCAGCACTACCGGGTCCACCCCAAAAACGGCTCTGCTGGCACTACCGGGTTTGAGCGTATGGGCGCCGGGCAGCGGACTAATCATAAACCCACCCGTCTCAGTCTGCCACCATGTATCAACGATGGGACAACGGTTGTGGCCGATTTTTTCATAATACCACATCCATGCTTCGGGGTTGATGGGCTCGCCGACGGTTCCGAGGATTCGCATGGTGTCGAGTTTATACTTTGCGGGCCATTCGTCGCCTAATCTCATGAGGGCTCGGATGGCGGTTGGGGCGGTGTAGAAAACGGTTACGCCGAACTTGTCGCAGATGTGCCAGAATCGGCCTGCGTCCGGATAGGTGGGGACGCCTTCGAACATCATCGAAGTTGCGCCGTTGGCCAGGGGGCCGTAAACGATATAGCTGTGGCCGGTCACCCACCCGATGTCGGCAGTGCACCAGTAAATATCATCATCGTGAATATTGAAAACAGTCTTGTGCGTTAAAGTGGTGTGCATCAGATAGCCGCCGGTCGTGTGAACGACGCCCTTGGGCTTACCGGTTGAGCCGGAAGTGTAAAGAATGAACAGCGGGTCGTCGGCATTCATGTGTTCGGCTTCGCATTTTTCGTCGGCAGAAGCCATTTCATCGTGGTACCAGGTATCACGGCCGGGCTCCATGTGGCAGGGCTCTTCGTTTACCTTGATGACAACGACGTTTTCAATTGTCGGGCACTTCTTCATCGCTTCATCCGAGATGTCCTTGAGATGAATGTGCTTTCCGGCGCGAAGTGAGACGTTCGAGGTGATGAGCATCTTGCAGTCGGAATCGTTTACTCTGCCGACGATTGCATCGGAGCTGAATCCGCCGAAAATAATCGAATGGATAGCGCCGATTCTTGTACAGGAGAGCATGGTAATCGCCAGCTCCGGCACCATCGGCATATAGATAGCGACGCGGTCGCCTTTTTTGATGCCTTTGGCTTTCATGACATTTGCGAATTTGCAGACCTCTTTATGAAGCTCTTCATAAGTGAACTTCCTTACGGCGTCTTCAGCTTCACCCTGCCAGAGGATAGCGGTCTTCTTGGCGATGGGTGTGCCGAGATGACGGTCGAGGCAGTTGTATGAAACGTTCAATTCGCCGTCGGCGAACCATGTGTGCTCGATTTTGCGGGCCTTTGTGTCCCATGTGTATTCGAGGCTCTTGGTCGGCGGTTTGAACCAGGTCAGGCTCTTTGCCTGTTCGAGCCAGAAGGCGTCGGGGTCGTT
>CAZNXD010000272.1:0-2864 GCA_964576935.1 uncultured Pirellulales bacterium
CAACCATCTTCTCTAATGACCATATAACCTTATCTAATGTAATCTTCTTCATATTAGGACAAATCGCCCTTTCCGTCGGGCAAATATACTCGGCATCAGGCCGCTGCTTGCGCAGGGCGTGAATCATGTCCTTCTCCGTTCCTACTATGTACCGCCTGGTCGTGTTTTTCTTGACGAATTTCAGCATCTGTCCAGTGCTCAATAGTTCATCCGCAAGTGCTCTTACATTAACAGAACACTCCGGATGACACATTACAATCGCGTCGGGGTATTGTTCTTTTGCCTTTTTAATATCATCTTCAGTTATATTTATATGAGTAGCGCAGTAGCCCGGCCAGAGTATCAACTCTCTGCCGGTCCTTTCGGAAACAAACGCTCCGAGGTTCTTGTCCGGAACAAATATGACTTCTTTGTCTCTCGGCAACGATTTCACGACCTCAACCGCGTTAGAGCTCGTACAGCAGTAATCACTTTCAGCCTTAACCTCTGCCGAGCTGTTAACATAACAGACTACCAGTGCATTCGGATGTTCTGCTTTCAATTCTCGTAACTGCTCGGCCGTTATCATATCAGCCAACGTACAGCCAGCAGTTTTGTCCGGCAAAAGCACGGTCTTTTCAGGAGACAGTATCGCCGCCGTCTCAGCCATAAACAAAACGCCGCAAAAAACTATCACCTCTGCGTCCGTCTTGGACGCTTCGATACTCAGACCAAGAGAATCACCGCAAAAGTCCGCTAAATCCTGAATCTCGCCAGGCTGATAATTATGAGCAAGGATTACCGCGTTACGCTTGTTCTTCAACTCTTCGATTTTGCTAAGCAATTGAACGTCCAAGGATGCACCTATCGTCAACTATCTGTTGGTTTCTTCCGTTCCGTAAAAACTAAAGCCCCGCTTTCAGTTGTAACTGTAACATTAGGCGGTACAGATTCTTTTATCCATACGTTACTGCCGATTACCGAGTTGGCCCCGATAACAACGTTACCTAATATCGTTGCCTCAGCGTAGATTGTCACGTTGTCCTCTATTGTAGGGTGTCTCTTGCCGCCTTTGATTATCCTGCCGCGCTCATCTTTCGGAAAACTAAGCGCCCCTAACGTAGCGCCCTGATAAATTTTGACATTCTCACCAATCACCGTGGTCTCGCCTATTACAACACCTGTCCCGTGGTCAATAAAGAAACGTTTACCAATCGTCGCGCCGGGATGAATATCTATCCCCGTCGCCGAGTGAGCGCACTCACCCATGATGCGGGGTATTAGCGGAACGTCCCTCAAATAAAGCTCATGTGCAATACGGTGTGTCGCAATCGCCGTTATACATGGATAGCTGATTACTATTTCTTCATACGACTTGGCTGCCGGATCACCATCGAATGCCGCCATAACGTCATCCTTGAGCAGCTCTCTAAGTTTCGGAAGCTGATTCAGCAAATACTCGGTAGCCTCTTCCGCCATTCGCCTGCAATCGCCCGTCTCGCAATTTTCCATCCTGCAGCGGTACCTATACGCCCTCTCAATCTGCTCGCTTAGTTCCGTATAGACGTGGCACAGGATATCGACCACTACATATTCCACATTCGACTTGGTCACCTTGCGCTTACCTGTATAGCCCGGAAACAACAGCTCTGTCAGAAGCTCAAGCACTTCTAAAATCTTGTCGCGAACAGGAAGATTCGTGGCATCGATAAAGTTTATGCCCGAATCGCCCTCATAAGTGCGAATAATCTTACCGACCAGCTCTTCCAGCCCTTTATTTGTCAATTTGCCGTCTTGCATAAAATTCCGCCCTCAGGCATCACAAACCTGCCGTCTCACTGCTTTTCAATCTCTCATACATATCCGTGGATATATACCTCTCTCCCGTATCGCAGATAAACGTAACTATTGTCTTGCCTCGGTTTTCATCTCTTTCCGAAAGCTGCACAGCCGCCCAGACATTAGCTCCACCGCTGATGCCTGACAGTATCCCTTCCTTAACTGCTAATTGCCTCGCTGTCTCAAAGGCATCCTCATTCGTAACCTTAACAATTTCGTCTATTATATCAACGTTAAGAACATCAGGCACAAATCCCGCTCCGATACCCTGTATCTTGTGCGAACCTGCCTTACCTCCCGAAAGAACCGGCGAATCAGCAGGCTCAACCGCAACCACTTTCAAATCCTTCTTTTTCTGCTTAAGGTATTCTCCACAGCCGGTTATTGTACCACCAGTACCCACCCCGGAAACAAGAATATCTATTTTGCCGTCGCTGTCTGCCCATATCTCGACAGCCGTAGTCTCCCGGTGAACCTTCGGATTTGCCGGATTCTTGAACTGCTGAGGCATAAATGATTTTGGGTACTTGCTCATCAGCTCTTCAGCTTTACGAATCGCACCGCTCATCCCCTCACTTGCAGGCGTAAGAATAATTTCAGCACCGAAAAGCTGCAACAGCTTGCGACGCTCGATACTCATCGACTCGGGCATCGCAAGGACCAGCTTATAACCTTTAGATGCACATATAAACGCCAGACCGATTCCTGTATTGCCGCTGGTCGGTTCAACCACAACCGTATCCGCATCTATCAGCCCCTTTTCCTCAGCAGTCTCAATCATCGACAACGCTATCCGGTCCTTAACGCTGCCGCATGGATTCTTCGACTCAAGCTTCACTAAAATTGTTGCATTGGCCGAGCCGAAGGCGTTCAGCTTAACTAACGGAGTATAACCGACCGCCGCAGCGATGTTCTCAAATATCGCGCTCATTTAATCACCTCCTAAGCTCTCATATTTGATAACTCAACTTACCTTGTTGTCCTTTAATCTTCTCAACGAGGTCTTTCAAAGTGACTGACTCCAGCACGCTGATGACTGCCTTCTG
>CAZNXD010000273.1:0-1351 GCA_964576935.1 uncultured Pirellulales bacterium
ATAAGGAACCTCGAATCATTAACTAAATCAGACGCAGAGTGCAAAAAATCACAATTATAATTGTGTGATGAATACAAAAAAAATACAGCCTGCAAGACATGAAAGAACGGTGCCGGTGATTGCATAGACAAAGCCCCGCAGCTTACCTGCACTGCTATGAATTTTTGCTATCGCAATAACACCGAAAACAATTCCCAGAATAAACGGTAGAGGAAAAGGTATAAAAAAAGACAAAGCACCTAATATAAGAGAAGCAACTGCTAGCTTTGAGGTTTTTGCACGAACCGGTATTGAATCTGTGAAATCTCCGTGCTGACCAGCTGTTGAAGGTGAACGTCTTTGCTCAATATATTCAGGTGCAACAACAAAATTGTCTTTTAGAAATACAAGAATAAGCAGACCTATAATCCCAAGAAGCCCAACTAGGCACCATGCGGGGCTTCTACCTTTCATTTTTGCATAATAGGCAAAACCGACCATCAGCAGAATTACACCGAGAAGTAACACAATTCGAGCAAATATGACAGACAGAGGCTCCTGCCTGTAACTTGCCATATCTAATTGAGATAAGGAATTGAAGAACACTGCAAAACCGATTGCTTGGAGAATTATTCCGGGTATCCCCCAGTAGAAACTCTTGCGATTATAACTACTTTTAGTTGCAGCAAGATATTTTAAGGAGTGACTCAGTTTTTCTTCATCTATTACCTGCGAGTTCTCATCTGGTGTTTTGAACGCTTCAGATTTAAATTCTTGCGGGAATCGAGATTTATCTTCCTTATCTAGATTCTCTTCATGAGCCCCGATAATTGAAAGAATTTCATCATCTATGTCGTCTGGAATGTCATTGCTCATTACTCTGACTCCTTTTATAATTAAGTCCCCCTATACTGACCTTTGGCTAAGGGCAGGTATCTGCATATAACACACAAGTGCTGTAGACGACGAATTACACTGTTCAAAGATGTTTTAAAACGCCGGATCTAAGCTTAATTTACAATGTTGTATGTACTCCCAATAGTTATATTAAATGGTGACACAAAATCAAGTATTATCTAATCTCTGCGGTAAATATATGCAGGCCGAATTAGTCCGAAAAAGCGAGCTTCGTAGTCCACAAGCAAAAGACGTTCGAATTGTGGACGAATAGAATAAGACTGTTAAATAGGTGTTTATAGGGCCCCTTTTTATAGGGGCCTTTTTGTTTTGGGTCTGTTAAAGAGCAAGGCCGTGCTGTCCGAATCTGATAAGTGGCTGGAAGTACTGTTTTGGAGCATACAGGAGAAGGGCTTAATGCAGGGTAAGCAGCGAAACAAAAAATTGCGCTCGCTTGTCAGAAGGCTGAACCAAC
>CAZNXD010000273.1:1361-2855 GCA_964576935.1 uncultured Pirellulales bacterium
GCAAAGTACAAGCTAGGCAGATTGATATCCTCTGCAATGATATAATCGGTGTACAAAGAGGCTTTATTAACACCCTGAACAGATTCGCATTCACCGCTGATTTTTGCGAGTCGATGATTGGACTCGATGATTTGCAGGACCTTTTGGCTGAGGTTGCAACGCAGATAAAGCAGGAGTTTGGTGACTGTTGTCTTGCATTTTTCCTGATTGCCGGTGACAGCTATCAAAGGCATGTCTTTGTTGGTAACAACGGCAAAGATGACAAAAGTTGTCGGCTGGAGGAGTTCATAACCGCTGAATTAGTAGACAGCATAGCAAAGAGTAACAAGATTTGCACGCTGGATGAGCTTTTGTCTATGGGTCTGCAGATGAGCCCTGCAGAGTCGAAGAAACTTACCGCAGTGACAATTCCGCTGGGCCAGGAAGCAAGGACAATCGGCTTCATGCTGATTTATCGCGGCGGTCAGTCGCCGCTGTCCGATGAGCAGGTTAAAAGCCTTTGCGCTGTCAGATGCGGATTGAGCCGGGCAATAAAAGCCTGTGCAAAAGCCGAACAGCCCAGCAATTAATTCTTCTTTAGGGTATGTGTTCTTCGCAAAGGTCTGCTTTTTCCACGGGCATCATTATCTCTGACTTCATCTGCCCATAATCGCCGGTCATGGCATTGGTTAGTATAAGCTCAGTAGGGGCTTCGATGGCGAGGTATTTTTCCTTCAGCAGCCATTTATTGAGTTTTTCGTAGATTGGTGCCAGTTCCGACATGCCTTCGGGCTTGACTGCAACGGCGACTTTCATTGCCGGGATTTTCTTTACGTCGGTCATTTCGCCTAACGTTCCGGCCAGTTTCATGGCGTCGTCACCAACCGGGATTCGGATTTCGGTTAGCCAATGTTCGCTCGAAACAAGTTCCGGGTTGTTCAGATAAGTATATGTTGGTGAGCCCATCGGCCTAATACCATTTTTGCTGGCTACGGCAAAGAGCTTGCCAATGGACGGGCCGGTGTTCTTGTAGTGACCTCGAACGATTGTGTAAAGCACCGTCCGGGCCGGCAGCTCGCGAACCGATATTTCGGATTGGTATGCGGCGGGCTTGTCGGCGGACTGGGCAAACAGGGCGATTGCAGTAGTCAGTATTGCCAGGACGGCGGTGATTGCTATGGCTTTGGTTTTCATGGATTATCTCCTTGTTCGGGTAATAAAAGTTCTTTCTTTGATTTGCTGCAAACTGCTTACCCTATAGGATGCGCGGTTGAGTACAAACTTACAAATAAAAAGACGTTTTTTTGTGGAGTCAGAATTCGGCCGGGCGAAGGCCATGAAAAATACCTCAAATTAAGGCGGGTTAATTTGGGGCAGTTTAACTTGCAATGGGATTTGTTTTTGCTATATTTAGTGGTTTAGCCGGACTTGTCGCAGCGCAGGCCGCAACTGGAGCCGGATACGGGCAGGTAGCTCAGTTGGTAGAGCAACGGACTGAAAATCCGTGTGTCGGCG
>CAZNXD010000274.1:0-2843 GCA_964576935.1 uncultured Pirellulales bacterium
TTGAGCATTGGTGCAAGGCGAAAACCTATGTCGAAACTATCGAGGTCCTTTCCGGTCAGGCCTGCGGTTTCAATCAGTGCACGAATTCCGGAAAGTTTAGATTCGGCCAGAGATTGCAGGCCATAGCTGGTTAGGATTCTGTTCTCGGCGCGCAGGTCCACGATGTCGGCGATAGTTCCGATGGCGGCGAGGCTGGTGGCATCGAGCATGAACCGGCGCAAGTCTGATTGAAGTCTTGGGCCGCTGCTGAACTTGTTAGCTAACGACCAGGCCAGCTTGAAAGCTACCATTGCGCCGGAGGAATCCTGATTGGAATAGTTCGAGTCAACGACCGGGTGGACAATGATACAGTCTTTGGGCAGCTCAGGGCCGGGCTGATGATGGTCTGTTATTATGACATCGAGGTTCAGCGAATTGGCGAGAGCTACAGAGTCAACGCCGGTGATGCCGCAATCAACGGTGACTAAAAGATTGGTGCCTGATTCAGCAAGAGATTTAATGGCCTGGTCGTTAAGGCCGTAACCTTCGTCGATTCGGTGCGGGATGTAATAATCGACGTCGCCGCCGAGCATTTTGATTAGATGCCAGAGAATAGATGCGCCGGTTATACCATCTGCATCATAGTCGCCATAGACAGTGATTTTTTGCCGGGCGGCGATTGCTTCAGCAATTCTTGCGGCGGCCTGCGGTGCGCCCGGCATCTCTTCGGGTGCGATTAGCTCGGTGAGTTTTGGTCTTAGAAAAGATGAGCCCGAAGAAGTATCGGTAATGCCGCGATTTATTAAGGCCTGGGCAACGATGGGAGCGACTTTTAGTTCTCTGGCGAGAGATTTGACGCCGCTGTGCAGCGGTTTGATGTTCCACTGCTTAGCGGCGGTCTTTACGGCCATGAGAGATGGCTTGTTTCGAGTCCGCTTCCCTGCGACGGTTTGCATGTGACCTATCCGTAGTCAAAAGTTGATTGTTGCTTTTGCAAAAGGTCCTTTATACCAGAGAAGGTGGTTGGATTTCAAGAATTATCCGGCTGGTCGGCTATGGGGTGGTAATAATTGTCTGCAGGAGCGTATCGAGGTCGGGATATTCGACCTGCCACCATCTGATTAAATCCCCATCGCGCAGCAGGAATATCAGAGGCGTCTCGAAAATCCAGTCGCGAGAGTTGTCGAGGATGCCCACAATGGCAGAGGTATCGGGCGATACCAGGTCTTCGGAATCATCGCCGTAAGGCGGGGCTTTGATGAAAGCGAAGCGAATCTGGTCGTCGGAGGCAAGCTGCCGGCTGTATTGTTCGTAGAGCGGAATTGCATCGCGGCAGTCGGGGCAATCAATATGATAGAAAAGAACAACGATAACGCCTGAACTAAGCTGGTCAACGATATCAACGTGCTCGAGCATTAGTTTCCACTGGGGTAATTCAGGTTGGGGTGGAGTGGATACTTCGTTCGGCGTGCTGAGTTGGGCGTTGGGCGTATTGGGCTCGACAATCTGTACGGGTTGGTTTGGTTCGACGTTTTGTCCACCTGGTACCGGATTCTGCGTTGTCCAGTCGTTCGGTTTTATAACTACATACGCCCTGCCGTGGCTGTCGGTTCCCTCATCGGGCGGTTTGTTGAAGAGGAGCGTCGGGACAAGTATGCCAAGTATTATAAAGGTCAGTATTGCAACGGTGAAAAAGTGTGCGGGACTCGGCCAGGGAGGCGGAAGGAGTTTTTCGCCCCGCGGCCAAAAGATTGCCAGCAGTAAAAACAAAGGCACGTCCATAAGGAATAATGTGTACCAGGGGTCAACTACAATGCGGCCGAAACAGCCACATGAGGCCTGGCCTGTGATGCTTTTATAGAATGTCACGCCGATAAAACCGGCGAAGGCGATTGTCGCGATGAGCCAGCCGGCCTTTCTGAACAGGCCCGATATGAGCCAGATGCCAAGGCCTAATTCGAGCGGTATCTGGATAACAAAAAATTCCCAAGACTCCCAGAAGCCTTTAGTGATAATAGGCTCGGTGAGGAGCTGATGGGCCTTGAGCAGCGAAGCGATAATAAGAATCAGCCCCGTTACGGTCATTACTATTCTGTTGGCTGTTTTCATTTAACTTTTAACCACAGATTCACACAGATTAAAAACCTAATTAACACCCCTAACCGAAAAGGACATTATATCATAGGCAGTTAGGAAAAACAACTACGACGGAAAGGAGGCGATTGTTCATGCACGCATGTAAGAGCCGCCGTTGACGGCGATGTATTCTCCGGTAATCCAGCCTGCGGCTTCGTTGGAAGCTAAGAACAAAATCGCTTTGGCGACGTCTTCGGGTGTGCCGTTTCTTTTTAGCGGGGTTTGCTGTGCGATTTTTTTCTTTCGTTCGGGCGTGCTGAACAGCTCGTGGAATCGGGTTTCAATAAGGCCGGGCATTACAGTGTTGACCCGTATGCCATAGACGGCGAACTCTCTGGCCATCGAGATAGTTTCAGTGGCAACGGCGGCTTTTGCGCCGGAGTACATTCCCGAGCCTCCGCCGCCTCCGGTATGGCCGCCAAGCGAACCGATGTTGATTATGTTGCCCTTACTTTTTTTCAGGTAAGGCAAAGCGGCGCGGGTAACGAGAAATACGCTGCGGACATTGGTCGCGTAAACATCGTCCTGATATTCGACGGTCGCCTGCTCGAAGGTTTGTCTTTTGATGAGCGTACCGGCGTTGTTTACAAGAATATCGACACCGCCTGCGTTATCGGCGAACTGCTTTACCATTTCGTTGACCTGTTTTTCGTCGCGGACATCGGCGCAGACCATGCAGCCGTCGCTGTGAGTCTTTACTTGTTGAAGAGTTTTTTCAGCGCCGTCTT
>CAZNXD010000275.1:0-2825 GCA_964576935.1 uncultured Pirellulales bacterium
CGCCACTCATGTTGTGCAGGTGAGGTAAAGATGAGGAATTGATATTGCCGGTGTGCTTTGAATCCGTTCGGCAGCTCGATTAGCTTATTGTTTGTTTTTTGCCGGCAAAGCTGAATGATTCGCATGTAGTGCTGCTCGGTGAAGTCTCTTTCGCCACTTCCAATTGCAGTAAGGCTTAGGCGGATAAGTTCAACCTGGACCGGTTCGGGTTCCAGGAGCAAGCCTTCTAAATCGAGCTTTACTGCGAGTGATGTTGCAGTTGTAAGTTTCGGCCAGATTGATTGTGCGCGGTCATGTATGCGACGATGGAATTTTTGGGCGATGGCTGACAGTTTGGATAGTTGCTCGATGATTGAACCGGTACAGTCTTTTTGAATTTCCGGCATGAGCTGGTGTCTTATGAAATTTCGATGGTAGATGCATTGTTCGTTTGTGGCATCAAGCCGCCAGCTTAGTCGTCGTTCTTTAAGATAGGCAGTGATTTGTTCTCTTGTGACATCGAGCAGGGGCCGAATGAATTTCATAACTGCAAAGTTTCTACTTGGCCAGATTCCACCCAGGCCACGAAAGCCCGTTCCGCGGAGCAGTCTTTGCAGGATTGTTTCGGCGTTGTCGTTTTTCTGATGGCCGGTAGCGATGAGTTCACAGTTGTTTTGGCGTGCGATATCCAGTAAGGCATCGATTCGCAATTGCCGGGCCGCGGTTTCGATTGAGAGCTTGTTGTTTTTGGCAAATGTTCGGACGCTTAGCCTTTTTGTTAATACGTCTATACCGAGGTTACGGGCCTGTTCAATAACAAACTGCTGGTCTGCATCGGATTCTGCGGCCCTTAGCTGGTGGTTCAGGTGCGCACAGATGAAATGTGCTTTGATTTTTTCATTTGCGGTCAGGCTGCAAAGGCAATGCAGCAGTGCAATTGAGTCAGCTCCGCCTGATATGGCCAAGAGGACATTCTCTTCGGCCCGAAGCAATCTCCGGGCCGTTATATAATCGAGCACTTTTTGTTCAAATTCGCAGAGCATCTAGAGCAGTTAAAAAAATGGGCCTGACAATCGGTCAGGCCCCTATGATTATTATTCGAATCGGCTCACCTTTAGTCAGTTTTCTCACCGCTTTTTGTATAGTCGTCTATTCGTTCCTTGGCAGCTTCTCTTTGGCCTGATGTGAGCTTGTCTTTGTCCAGCGCTTCCTCGTAAAGTTCAACTGCTTCACTCCTGCGGTGCATGCGCTTGTCGAGGACATCGGCTGAGCGATACCGTGCCGGATAAGAAGTATCCGGGTTCCATTGGTAAGCTCTCTGATAATACAAAAGGGCGATCGAGTAATCCTTGAAGCCTTCGTAGATTCTGCCAGCCCTGTAAGCGGCATCGTCTATTTTGTCACTTGTCGGGTAGTCTCTTATCAGTTTATTGTATTTATCCAGCGCTATGCGGAGCTTCTCTTTGTTTTTCAGCAGCAGGAGCTTTTTGGCGCCTTCCTCGATTACGAGCGCCTGGTAATACAAGTCATCGGCTTCGGGAATTTCTTCGGTAGCCCTGAGGTCAGGCCCGGCCAGTTGAGCTTCGATTATGTAACTGTACTGGGGTATTGCGTCGAGTGCGGCGAGTTCCTTTTCGGCCCATTGACGTTTCATATAGTCGCCGGCTTTGCGGTAGTGCTTTATGAGAGCCTGGAGGTGCTGCCTGTATTCGCGGCGGTGCATCGACATTTGTTCGATGATGTCGGTTTCTTTGTCTTTTGCGGTTTCGATTACCTCTCTTCTGTCGGTGGTTCTCCTTACGCTGTCGGCGAGCAGTTGTCCCCGTCCCGTGTTAGCGTCATGACATCCGACTAAAATTACAGCAGAGATAATCAGAAGCGCAGATAATAGCATCCTTGTCATAATAAACTCCTTTCAATATGGTGCATTGAGATTTGCAAATGTCTGGTCCTGCATAGTGTTTATTCTACGCATCCTAAAATAAAACCTATTTTCATCGGTTCGTCAAGTGTTAAGGCGCCCGAAAAGTAATATCTTGTAGAGCAATTTTGGCAGTTTGTGAAAGTATGGCTGTGGTAATGCCGAAGGTAATTTGGGCCAATGTTATTTTTTACGCCGAACAAAGATTAATTAAGGGTGTATAGCTCGAGACAATCGGCGGTTTGAATGCCTGGGCGGCGGTATCAATTGGAGGTTTTATAATGACTTGTAAATCAGAGATTTGTCGGATTTTAATGATTTTAGCGGTTTTTGAGGCAACGATTCTGATTTTAAGCGGTTGTGACGAGTGCCCGGCCCAAAACAAATGTTACACACAAGCGGATTGCCAAACAAAGGCTTGTCCGGCTGAGCCGGAATCGACTGAATCGGCAGAAAAGGCCGAAAAAAGTGTTTCCGCCGAATCGGTAATGTGCGGAGCGGCGATTCCTCTGGCCGGCACTGTTAAATCATGCTCTCGAAAAGCGACCGGCGGCAGTTGCAGCAAATAAGCTGCGGTCGGGTCGAACAAGACAAATAGCTTTTATTTCCTCCTTCAAGGCACCCGAATCCGATGGATAGCTGATTCGGGTGTTTTTTTGCGCCGATGTTACTGTATTAGTCAGCGAGGCAGAGTTACTGTCACTGTTGTCCCTTCGCCCGGTTTGCTTTGTATTTTCAGGCTGCCGCCGTTTAGCTGTATGAGCCGGGCGGCGTGCGCCAGGCCCATTCCTCGTTTTCTGCCGGCGAGTTTCGATGAGAAGAATGGATATGTAGCTTTTTCGAGTGTTTGCGCATCCATTCCACAGCCTTGGTCGCGGATTTGGATTTTTATGGAATCGAGCGAGCTTTCGGCGGTGACTTTGAT
>CAZNXD010000276.1:0-2817 GCA_964576935.1 uncultured Pirellulales bacterium
TTGGGACAAGCTGCACGAGATATTTCAGGTCACATTCGAGATGATACAAGAGACGGCGGAGGAAATGGGTATCGACCTTAATGCGATTGACCACGACGAGATTGACAGGCAAATAGAGCTGGTGCACAAGACAGCCAAAGAGCAGCCATACAGTCAGGCCGCATTCTCATATATTAAACAAGTAGCTAACTGGTTCGAATCAAACAAAGGACTGTTTGAATACAAGGCTGAAGAGTTGTTGTCGCTTGCCCAGGCCGACATACCCGGAACAAGACCCGAAGATGAGGCGGTAACTATTCAGGATTGTCTTGAAGTGATTCGCTGGTATCAGCACCAGATATACGTTAAGCTATGCAGAGTAGCGACTGGAATGATACGCGGCGAACTTGAAGAGCTTGAATACTTCCCTGAGGACGCAAACGGCTCGGCAAAAGTCTCGATTATCGGCATCGAGCGTTCCATTGCGGCCTGGGGAGGGTTATTGAACCAGTTCCCCGACCAGGAGCAATCCATTCTTGATGTCCTGGTGAAACTGAAAGGATTGTTGCGACAGGTCGAAGCGGCATTTCCAGACGCCAAAGCATTTGTCCGGCCGGGATTCGACGATACAGCTCTTAACAATTCGGCTACACTCTAAGACATTGTAATTGCGGCAGATATAAGCTGAGTTGAGGCAAAGATTACCTTAAGAAAGCCCCCCTTTTAACCGATTTTTATTCGAGTAGCGCAGGCGCTATATTTTCGGACGTCGGCTGCTGATAAGTTTCTACCGCTTTCGGGAAGAATAGATGAGAGGCAGATTCGAGCGAATCAGCTGCATACTGTATTTTGTCGGCAACCTGTTGATAGTGATGGGTGTGCTGCTTCTTTTTCCTGTTGTCCTGAGCTTATTCAACTGGGGCAAATACGGTGAAGGGCTGGTGACGATAAAGGCGTTTGTCATACCTTCGGCGATATCATTTATTCTCGCTATTTTACTGCGGCGATACTTCAAACAGCAGGCGCTTGATACGGTCGCCTCGATGCTTATGTGTTCTGTGAGCTGGTTGGTCGCCTCCGCACTGGGGGCGATACCTTTCGTGATAGCTCTTAGATGCAATTATATCGACGCATACTTCGAGGCAATGAGCGGATTTACGACGACGGGAATCACCGTCTTTGCGGGGCTGGATGATATGCCGCGGAGCATATTGTTCTGGCGGTCTCTAACACAATGGCTCGGCGGGATTGGGATACTTTCGTTCTTTCTGATAGTGACGTACGGCAGCAGCGGAGCGCACCATATATTCGGGGCCGAGAGTCATAAGATATCATCGGGCCGGCCTGCACCGGGGCTTTTCAGTACGCTAAGAATACTCTGGTCGATATACTTACTGTTTACGGTGTCGGCGGCGGCGGCTTACTTTCTCGAGAAGATGCCGCTATTCGACTCGGTATGTCATGCGCTTACTACGCTGTCAACCGGAGGGTTCTCACCGCACGATGCGAGTATAGAATTCTACCGGATTAATAATCATCCGAACTATCGGCTGATAGAGTACACAGTGACGTTCTTTATGATGCTGGGCGGGATAAACTTCCTGGTACACTTCAGGGTGTTGACGGGTGATTTTAAGGCGCTGTGGGACAATCTTGAGGTGCGGTACTGGTGGCGGCTGATTCTCGCGTTTACCGGCCTTGTTATCATAGACCATATGTATAAGAGCGGTGCTTTGAAGGAGCTGTTTACCCGTGGCGGGTCAATGAGCCTTTGGGAGCTGGAGGAAATTTTCCGCAATACGATATTCCAGGTAATAGGCGTTCTGACGACGACCGGCTTCGGGACCAAGGATATCGGGGGCGGGTATTTCCCGGCTTTTTCGAGACAGCTATTTTTAGTGATGATGGTAATCGGCGGATGTGTCGGCTCGACAGGAGGCGGCTTTAAGGTCTTGCGAGTGGCGATTCTGAATCGTCTGATGCTGAGAGAGCTGTTTAAGATGAGGGTCTCGCCAAGGGCATCGTCGACGCTGATAATCGATAACAAGCCGGTACCGGACGATGAGATTCATCGTATCGGGGCGTTGTTCTTCAGCTGGGTTGGATTTTTAGTGGTCGGCGGAGCGGTTACCGCCCTATTAAGCCCGCAAGGGCCTTGGGAGTCACTGTCCGGGATGTTCTCAGCGGTGGGTAATATCGGGCCTTGCTATATTTCTGTAAAGGACATGATTGAGATTCACTGGGGCGTAAAGATAACCTATATAATCGGGATGCTGGCGGGCAGGCTGGAGATACTGCCGGTATTGCTTTTGTTTAGCCGTAAAAGCTGGAGATAAGAAACAGGATTTGGACACGATAATCGGAGGTTCCAAAAATGTACATAATAGTCGCAGGCGGCGGAATGGTTGGCGGCGGTCTGATTCAGAGACTGCTGGAAAATAAGCATGATGTGGTGCTGATAGAAAAAGACAAGGAACTCTGCGAGAAGCAGTACGCTCAAACAGGCGTGGTTGCTATAAGCGGCGGGGTTAATCAGATTGGCGTATTGAGAGAGGCAAAGATATCGAAAGCTGATGTTTTTGTCGCTGCAACCGGTAACGATGCGGACAATCTTGCTGCGGCGATACTGTCAAAGAGCTTTGGTGTGCCTCAGATTATCGTTCGAATGAGAGACCCCGAATATGAAAACGCGTACAAGGTTGCCGGTGTCGATACAATTGTCCGCGTGACCGATTTGATGGTCAATCAGCTGCTGATGGAAATCGAGAAACCAGAAGTTGGCAGCTGCCTTGCAATGGCATTCGGCTTCGGAGCGATTTTCGGGTGGGCGACAGAAGA
>CAZNXD010000277.1:0-2814 GCA_964576935.1 uncultured Pirellulales bacterium
GCCAAGCCTGTCGGCGAAGAATGAATTATCACACATTTCGTTATTGATGTCCCAATGCAGGAATTTGCCCTTGAAATGATTAACGGCACTGTCGAGTCTGTCTTCAACTGCCGTCCGAAGCTCACTTGTGGCAGGCAGGGGGGCATAGGACAGGTTTTTTATCCAGTCCTGGACCACGTTCTCGGATGCCCAGAAGACACAGTGGCCTCTCATTGTTATATTATTGCTATTACAGAAGTTATAGATATCATCCGCATCGGTATAATTAACGTCGCCTTGTGTTTGCTCATTGGCATACCATTTCGAAGCGTTCTCCATTACAGCCCACTCGAAGTGGTCTTTGAAGAAATTGGTGTAGTTAGTATCCGACATGTTATCATTTGCATTATTGATACATGATCCAAAGGCGAAATCGTGCCTTATCTGGGCAATCTGGACGTTGACATCTGGGATGGTTAGGTTAGGCTTGTTAGGAGCGGCTACGATTATACGAAAGTCACCTTTGCGGATTTGCTCGATTCTATCATTGGCATCAGTTTCCCAATCGCTGCCGTCTGTTACCTCGACTGACACATCATCCACATAGAAGTTTACACTTGAGTCAGGCCCCTCAAAATACATAAACAAGTCACTCAATGAACCGGTTACGTTTAATGTGAATATGCCCCAAATATAGGTCCAGCCGCTGTTGGAGACAGTTGATTGGTCGATAAGATGGTATTTTTCGCCGCTTCCATCCACCTGTTTGATGGTGATTTTGACGTTGGCTGAAGACGCATTTTGAAGTCTGGCCCACCCCGAGATAACGCAAGTCTGGCCATCGCTTATGAGCCCTAAGAGTGATTGGCTTGGGCCGGTCCATGTTTCGGTTCTGTCGCTGGCCAGGCAGCTGTAACTGCCCAAATGGGGGACAGTAACGGCCGATATAGTGCACCAAAAAGGCGACCAGCCGGTAGTATTGCCGGTCTCAAAATCCGGATTTGTCAGCAGGTTGGTACTGCCAAAGGTTAGCTGTACGAATACCACGGTCAAAAACGAAAAAGCAGCAAAAAATGTAATCAGTTTTTTAGTCAAGGTATACCAATATACGGCATTTTGGATTTACAGTTCACAAGCCGCCCCTAAACACCTAAAAACGGCGATTTAGATGCCCCTTTACGTCAAGGCATATATTATTATCGGCTAAAACACGCTTAGCCTTTTGTTTAACGCCATTTATGATTCCAGCATCCGCACCAGTGGTGGAAAGGCGGCCAGCAAGGCCATTTCTTGGGCTTAGGCGTGATAAGCTTCAGATGACCTGAAGCATTGAAAGGTTGGCCGGAAGTTAGTTTGCCGATGACGTTTACCTCATTTACGCCCGGTTCGAGCTGTT
The DNA here is from genome assembly GCA_964576935.1 of uncultured Pirellulales bacterium. GTDB lineage: Bacteria > Planctomycetota > Phycisphaerae > Sedimentisphaerales > Anaerobacaceae > CAYMOE01. The sequence continues at coordinate 1,376 of CAZNXD010000277.1, forward strand.
CTATGCACTCAGATTTCCTGAACCATGCCCAAACGCAGGTGCGAGGCTGTCGGCAATGGCGATTCTCAAAGACATACTGGCATTGTGATTCAACCTGGCCGGGGCCGGGATTAAAGATGAGTGGTTCGGTGCAGTTAACATCGGCCTTATGAATATCCGAAGGCATTGGAATCATCGCTAACAGCCAACCATGAGAGGCATTTGAATTCAAGGTGCGAGGTATACAGAAAAGGCTGACTTGCAGCGGAGCTGTATTTTCTGCCTCAGCGGTAAGCGCCAGAGTCGTAATTGATTCGGCCGGCAGCATCAATGGAGCATCACCATAATAGCTTCCGACGAGGGCACAGTTTTCCGTCTGGCTTGACCGGTAAACGTTGCTGTCTCCAATCGTGAACTCATTGAAAGAAAGGTTGACATCGATATCGGTTTCGACAGCAGTATTGATTATCACTACGCTCAGCTGGTTATTGTCGGGGCTTATGTAGGCTGATATTCTCAGTGCGTCCGAGTCGGTTTCGGCCTCAATGCGCTGCCATCCAGAGTGTATAAAAGCTGAATAATGCTTGAAACCATAATAGTCGGAATTGATGATATAAGTATCGCCTCCGTATGAAGGGATGGTCACGAGACCGCCGCTGCTCCAGAACAAATCCCAGTATATATAACCCGACACTTCCTCTTCAACCAGAGAGTTGTGCAGCAATAATGCCATGTTGTATGCATCGGGCCATGCAGGAGGGTTTGATGATTTCTCGTATTCGGTCTGAAACAGGGGTTTGCTGCCCCAGGATGAATTTAAATTTTGCATTGCGCTGAGATACGCATCGGGGTTGTCACCCGCATTGATATTGTAGAGGTGGTGGGCATAGCCATGATAATGGGAAGGGTTAGTGATTGCTGATAAGTAAGCATTCAGGTTGTAGCCGCTTGCACCATAAAAGCCGGTCGCTTCAGGCCCGAGCATCTTGGGCATAGACGAGCCAAACCTCGAATTTAGCTCGCTATAGACGGCTTCGAAGGCTTCATTGTAGCCGGCGACGCTCGAATTTTCTGTGGGGTCGAATCGGCAGGAATCCCAACTGGCATCGTAATCGGGTTCGTTTTGTATACTGATATAGTCAGCGTCTACATTATAAGTGTTGGACCACGCGCTTATACTGTCCGCCCACCAGTCCGCATAGCGGTCGTACTCATATAGACCGCCGCTCTTGGAAAGTGTCGCGTTACCTCCCCCGCTCGTGTCACCGTTACTTTTAAGATCGGGTTTCGGGGACCACGCGGAAATTAGAATTTTTAAGTTTGGATTACGCTGCAACGCTTCGTTAACTATAGTCTTCGTATTGTTCATGTAATCAGGGTCGAAAGCGTATGTGTTTCGTATCCTGTATATATCGAGGCCGAGCTCATTGAATAATAAGTCATAAATTTCTTCTCTTTTA
>CAZNXD010000278.1:0-2799 GCA_964576935.1 uncultured Pirellulales bacterium
CGGTATCGTTTAGTTTTCTGAAAAACTCATCGGCTACACAAACGTTGCACCGCAGGCATACGTCCGTTGCTTTGCAGCCCATTTGGGCGGCATGACCGCCAATTCGGCTCTGTCTTTCTACAAGATGTACCTCACAGCTGGCATGAGCGAGGCGCTGAGCCGCCGTGCAGCCGGCAATGCCCGCTCCTAAGACCAGAACTCGTTTTGGCTCTTGTTGTGCAACCATCAGTCATGCTCCCAACATGAGCCAAAGCCGATATCGACTCACGTTGTTAAAATAAGCCTTGTACTTTTCCGGTCTCCACATCAACATCAATACGCCGAAACGCCGGGTCTGAACCCGTACCGGGCAGTAGTTTAATATCGCCCGCGACCGGAACGACAAATCCGGCTCCTTTGTAAATCAGCATGTCACGCACAGGCAGCAGCCAGCCTCGCGGACGCCCTTTTAGTTCCGGGTCGTGCGAAAGACTCAAATGAGTTTTGACCATGCAGGTGCCAAACTCTTTAGCCTTCGGGTCGGCTTCCAGCATTTCGGCCTTTTCCCTGGCCCGGTCAGTATATGTAACGCCGTCGGCTCCGTAAACTTCTTTCGCTATAAGCTCAATTCTTTTTCGCAGCGGCGTATCCAAATCGTACAGGAATTTGAAGCCGTTCTTCTGCCGGCAGGCCTCTACTACCGCTTCAGCCAGCTCAATAGCACCGTCTCCGCCTTTTAACCAGTGCTGCGAGACCGCGGCCAGAGCCCCGTTTCGCTCGGCAATTTTACGCACCAATTCAACTTCAGCTTTCGTGTCCATACGAAAATGATTGATACAAACAACCGGTTTAACACCGCTTTTTTTCACAGTCTCGATATGGGCAACAAGGTTCTCGCAGCCTTTTTCAACCAATCCAAGGTTTTCTTCGGTATATTCTTTGGCAAGCGGGACACCGGGTTTTACCGCAGGTCCGCCGCCGTGCATCTTAAGAGCACGAATCGTGGCGACTATTACTACTGCATGCGGCACAAGGCCCGACATGCGGCACTTGAGATTCCAGAATTTCTCAAAACCAATATCCGCGCCAAAACCGCTTTCGGTAACGTGATAATCACCGAGCTTGGTTCCGAGCCTGTCGGCGATAATCGAACTCTGGCCTATAGCGATATTGGCAAAAGGTCCGGCATGAACTAATACCGGCTGACCTTCGATAGTCTGTAAAAGATTAGGATTAATCGCATCGACCATCCAGGCGGTCATTGCGCCGTCCACTTCCAAATCGGCGGTGGTGACATCATTGCCATTTTTATCAAAGGCTACAACTATACGGCCCATACGCTCGCGCAAATCTCTTAAATCACGGGCTATTGAGAGTATTGCCATAACCTCACTCGAAACTGTTATGGTAAAACCCGATTTCATGGGATAGCCGTCCATTTTGCCACCCTGGCCGATTTCGATGTGCCTGAGTGCCTGAGCACAAAAATCTATTACCCATTTCATATGTACCTGGTCCGGGTCGATATCAAGCCGCTTAAGGTTCCTTTTGGCCAACTTCTCATCATCATAATTGCGCTCATGCTGCATTCTCGCTGTAAGAGCGACCATGGCCAGGTTATGAGCGTCCGTAATCGAATCTATATCGCCGGTCAGGCCAAGTGAAAACGGAGCCACCGGTATGCACTGAGCCAGGCCTCCGCCGGCGGCAGAACCTTTAATATTAAACGTGGGCCCACCGCTGGGTTGTCTAATTGCGCCAACTGCACGCTTTTTGAGCTTGCCCAGTCCCTGAATCAGGCCGATTGCGGTCGTCGTTTTTCCTTCACCCAAAGGCGTAGGAGTTACGGCAGTGACATCAACATACTTGCCCTGAGGTACACTTTTAACTCGCTCAAGTACCCTTAAAAAATCTATCTTTCCCAGTTTGTATCCATACGGTAAAAGTTCCTGACCGTTAAGGCCAAGCTCCTCGGCCAACTGTTTAATCGGCTTCATTTTCTCTTCAGCAGCTTCGGCTATCTGCCAGTCTTTCAGTTTTGTCGGGTCTAAGTTCATACCTCTACCTTTCAAACCTTTCTCAGCTTCCTCGCAGAATAATCAACCTTCAAACTATCCGCACTTGCCGTTTGGCAGCGGCCCGCTGTAATACACACCCCGAAATAAGAGGCAATCAAAGACAAGTGCGCTGCATAATCATTATCAACCAAATTCCAAAAAACCGTTATAACTACAGGACCTTTTTTTTGCACAATCCTGCTATTGTGCCCTTCTACAGCCCAAAAACCGCTTTCCCAGCCACTCTATCGCAGATAAATGACCTCAGATTTGGGTTATCGCAAATCGGTTTGCACCATGGTTAGCCCCCAGGCCCGCCTGGGGGTTTGCGCCGTTATAGTTAGCCCCACGTTTCACGTGGGGTTGGTAGGGGCGAACCCGTTGGGGTAGACCCGTGTGTCTACCCTCTTTCATTCTTGACGTACCCACTCCGTTAAACTATCCTTGCAACGGAAAAGAGAGGATAAAGGCCAAGGGTAAATGACCACCGTTCCAAATAAAGTTATCGAGCTTGTTGAAACATTCGATCGAAACATCGATACTTACAAATCCCAATACAACGAGGCCCAGATACGCCGTGAATTCATAGACCCTTTCTTTGAGCACCTTGGTTGGGACATGACCAATAAAAGGGGCTATGCTCCTGCATACAGAGATGTCATTCACGAGGACGCCATAAAAATCGGCGGCTATACAAAAGCGCCCGACTATTGCTTCCGCATCGGTCCCGTTCGCAAATTTTTCCTTGAGGCCAAAAAGCCCT
>CAZNXD010000279.1:0-2784 GCA_964576935.1 uncultured Pirellulales bacterium
TTTTGGCCTTGTTTTTGTTGTCGGGGTGGTGGTCGGGGGGGCATTTTTGTAGGCCGGTGTCTTTTTGGAAATTATAAAGGCCTCGGTCTATTAGTGAGTGGTTAATTTGTTAAATAGTTAACTCTGGTTCTTAGCAAGAAAGAATTTAAGGAACTAACGTTATGGCGTTGCCGCTTTTGAAAGTCAGTTTCATAATGAATGTTATTGCAGCTATCTGGGTAATTAATGCTCTGGTGCTGGTTTTGCTCATCCTTATTCAGAAGGGTAAGGGTGGCGGTCTCAGCGCGGCGTTCGGCGGGGGTATGGGAGGTGGAATATTAGGCAGCAAGACGGGCGACTTTCTGACGTGGTTTACCATTGTCTTAGTGGGCGTGTTCCTGTTTTTATCAATAGTGCTGGCGAAATTCTACAAGCCAATTAGCGGTCAGTACGATACACCGGCCGGACCGGTCAGACAGGTTCAGCCGATAGAGAGGGCCGAGAGCCAGGGCGAGCCGGCTGGCGATGTGGATATGCCAATCGAATAGGGACAGAACTATCGTCTATTGCAGATGGCGGAAAGTGATGTGCTATGATTAATAGTATGACCGGATACGGCGACGCAGAGGGCCAGCTCGACGGCGTTACTTATGTAGTCGAGATTAAAGGTGTCAACAACCGCTATTTCAAGCCGCGGATAAAACTGCCTGAATCGGTGGCGTTTCTGGAAGAGGATATTTATGAGCTGATGAGGCACAGTATAACCAGGGGAACAATTGATTGTGTTCTCCGGTTAAAAAATGTCTCTGCGGATATGCTGTACGCGATAAATGAGAACGCGCTGAAATCGTATTTGACCAAGCTCAGTGACATCGTATCGTCGAAGCAGATGAACTGGCCGATAGATGTCGGCGGTCTTTTGAACCTGCCCGGCGTGCTGGAGCCCCTCTCGCCCGGAGAAGAAAAGGCAAGCCGTGTAAAAAAGCTTGTGCTGGATATCAGCAAAGAAGCCCTTGAACAGCTAAAGCAGATGCGAAAGGCCGAAGGAGCGGAGCTCGAGGCGGATTTGATAAAGCATTGCGATGTAATTAAAGAACGGCTCGAGATTATAAAAAAACGAAAAAATGATGTGATACAGGAGTATCACAAGAAGCTCAAGCAGCGTGTAGAGGAATTGACGGCGGGAGCCAGATTGAAGCTGGACGAAGATGTTGTGGCACGAGAGGTGGCTGTCTTTGCGGAGAGGTCGGATATCTCTGAAGAGATAGCACGGCTGGAGTCGCATCTGAAACAATTCGAGGACAGCTGTAACTCCCAAGGACAATCGGGCAGGAGGCTTGAGTTTCTGGCCCAGGAGATGCTGAGAGAAGCAAATACTACCGCCAGCAAGGCCGGCGATGTCGATATAGCGCACTGCGTGGTGGACATTAAATGCAGCATTGACAGATTAAAAGAGCAGGTACAAAACATTGAGTGACATTGTCGGATAATGCAACAGGGACAAGGTAAAGGCATGTTGGTGATAGTAAGCGGGCCAAGCGGCGTCGGTAAAAGCACTATCTGTCGAAGTGTTGTGGCCAAGCTGGATAACGCTTTTTTAAGCATTTCCACAACTACACGGCCGAAGTCGGATTCGGAAACCGACGGTAAGGATTACTGGTTCGTAACACGAGACGAGTTTGAAAAAAGGATAGAGCAAGGGCAGCTTCTGGAATACGCCGAGGTGTTCGGCAATCTATACGGCACGGGTAAGGACAATGTCGATGAGGCCCTGGCCCAGGGCAAGGTAGTGATTCTGGAAATTGACGTGCAGGGCGCAAGGCAGGTCAAGAGTATATATCCCGACGCGGTGATGATTTTTATTTTGCCTCCCAAGCAGCGAGATCTGGCTGAGCGGATGAACGGCAGAGGCAGAGACGACGAGGCCTCGGCTAAGAAACGACTCGGTATGGCTGATGATGAGATTGCCGCGGCGTGGCGGTATTATAATAATATGGTGATAAACGATGACCTCGAACAGGCGGTTGATGAGGTAATCGAGATTATTAATCAGGCGACCGGAGAATAGTATGATAGAAGAACTCAAAAGCACAGAGATAATCAATAAGGTTGGGGGCCGTTTTAAGCTGACCGCACTGATACAAAGGCGGCTGCAAGAACTACTGCAGGGGGCAAGGCCTTTGATTGAAGACACCGAGGGTCTGACGCAGATGGAAATCGTTATCCGGGAGATACTGCAGGATAAGATTACCATTGATGATGATACCGGTGAGATAACCAAGATGCGGGAAGAATAGGCTTGCGATGGCCAAGGGCAAATCAAATCTCAAAGGGCTGAAGGTTCTTCTGGGGGTCAGTGGGGGCATCGCAGCATACAAGGCGGTGGATTTGGCGAGCAAGCTCACCTCTGCAGGCGCAAATGTCAAAACTGTTATGACAGAAAATGCGTGCGAGCTTCTCGGACCGAAAAGCTTCGAGGCGGTGACCGGCAATCCGGTATTCATTGATTTATGGAGCGAAGCTGAAGAATACGAAATCGGTCATATTAGTTTGGCTGACTGGGCTGATGTAGTAGTAGTCGCACCGGCCACGGCAAACATCATTGGCAAAGTCGCAAATGGTATCTGCGATGACTTGCTCAGCACAGTTCTCTGCGCGTGCTGGCAGAAGAGGGTTATTGTCGCACCGGCTATGAATGACAGGATGTGGGAGAATCCGGCGGTGCAGCGAAACGTTAAATCGCTAAAAGGTATGGGCTTTGAATTAGTCGGTCCGGTTAAAGGTCGGCTGGCCTGCGGCGATGAA
>CAZNXD010000280.1:0-2777 GCA_964576935.1 uncultured Pirellulales bacterium
CTTTTTCCTGCCGAACTCTAAAGTAGCCTTTCTGCGGCTTTCTCTTTTCTTCAGTGTCCAGGCTGGCGAGCTCCTTCAGGAAGTGAGAGAGATTTTCGGCCTGCTCTTGTCGCATGGCGGGTTGTTTTAGAGTAGCGCCGTCAACTATATAATTTAGACTGTAGCCCTGTGATGAGGGTGTGAGTGTTATATTGCCGGCCCTTCGGGAGATTGCATCTTTGAAAAGGTCGTGAGCGGCTTTGTAGCTAAAGAATTCGGAAGTTTTTAGTTCGGGCAGGGGTACTTCATTTCCGTTAGCGGTTATAAATCCAAGGTCCTGTAGCTTTTCGAGTTTTTTTTGCTGGTCTGTGAAAAGAGTTTTGATGTAGTCGGGTGTGAGGATTCGTTCGAATTCGGGTACGTGCGTGTCCCGCTGCATGACGTAGCTGATAGAGGCGGCTGAGATTGCGACGAGATAGAGGACAAGTCCAATGATAAAGATTGGTATTAGCAACCAGACAAACAGCCCTACAGCTCCGATTGCCAGCAGTGTTGCGGCCCAGAATCTTTCATTGAGTCCGACGGAAGCTGCATCGTTATGCATCCAGCCGACTAAGGCAAGCCATATAAAGAAAAGGACAAGAAAGACGGCGAACTTGATTATTGAGATGTAAGCGCCGATTGGAACAGCAGCTAACAGCGAATCGGGCATATCATACTCCAATTTTGATTTTGCAATATTTAAAGGATGCCGCCACTGGTAGTTCTAATGCCTTTGAGGGCCATCCTTAATTCCTCTGGATTAGGTGCATATTTGTACGCTTCCTTTGGGTCGATAAATCCGTTCTCGATGAGTTTACAGAGACTGTCGGTAATATCAACCATTCCTTCGTTCTGGCAGGACCTTATTACGGTAGGCAAGTCGGATTCTCGGCCTTCCGAGATGAGCTTTCTTACCTCCGGATTGGCGAGCAGGATTTCCATTACTGGCATTCTGTCTATACCCTCTTTGACACATGGCAGCAATAATTGGCTTATGACGGCGTTGATGGCCAGGCTCAGGGCCTGTCTTACCATGTCTCTTTCGGTTTGAGGGAAGAGGTCAATCAGTCTGCCGATGGCCTGTGAGGCATTTGCCGAGTGAAGAGTTCCAAAGACTAGGTGCCCTGTTTCTGCGGCCCTCATACCGGCAGCGACAGTTCTTGGGTCCCGCATCTCGCCGACAAATACGACGTCGGGATCCTGCCTCATCAGATAGGTAAGGGCCTCTTCGAAGTCCTGAACATCAATACCTATTTCCCTTTGAGAGACAATTGCCTTTTTGTCTTTGAAGACGTACTCGATGGGGTCTTCAATGGTAACGATGTGACATGTTCTTGAGCTGTTGATATAGTCTATCATTGAAGCGATGGTCGTGGTCTTTCCGGAGCCTGTAGGTCCTACGACCAGTACAAGTCCCTGGCCTCGGTCAGCTATTTCTTCGAGCGTTTTAGGCAGGTTCAGCTGTTTAAAATCCGGGACCGAAGATTCGACGCGTCTTGCGACCATGCTGACGAATCCCCGCTGACGGAATATATTTATTCTGAATCGGTGCTTGCCGTCAACTTCGTAGGCAAAATCGAGCGTTCCGTGCTCATCGAAGAATTGTTTCTGGGATTCGCTGGTTATTTCAAAGACGAGCTGCTCAATCTTTTCTTCGGTTAGGACCTTTGCTTTGATGTTTTTCAGGTTGCCGAATATTCTGAGTATCGGGGGCTGGCCGACCTTTAGGTGCAGGTCACTGGCTCGATTTTCAGCAGCGGCCCTGAAGTATCTGTCGAGCTCCTTATCCGGTTGCTTTTCAGGTTTTGGCGAGATAGGTTTTTCCTGGTCCATACTGGTTTACCCCTTTGATGTTCAAAGCCCCCCCCTTGCGGCCGAGGCTGTCTCATCCGGCCTCGAAGGGTGTTACACAATTAAGCACCGACCGATGTTAGAAGCCGAAAACAATCTATTATAAGACTTTAAGCGTTTTCTGTCAACTTAAACAATGGGAGTATATCGACAAAAGCTGCGGATGGGGCAAGTAAGTATTTTGCTGTTTAGAGGGCAACGAGCAGCAGTGTCAGTGTCATGTAAATAGCGACGCTGATGGAATCATTTGCGGTGGTGACGAGCGGGCCTGAGCTTATTGCGGGGTCGATTCCTACTCTTCGGAAAAGGAACGGCAAAAATAAACCGAGCGTAGTTGCGACCATGATGGCCGAAAACATTGCAACGCTGAAAGCCAGTATGATTCGCACAGGTTCGATTGCATCAGATGAGGCTCGGAAGTGAATTAAGCCTGCACAAATCGCTCCGCCAATCAGGCCGCAACTTAGAGCTACGAGCATTGCGATTCTGACTTCACGGGTGAAGACCTGGGTAAGTTTTAGTGCGGCGAGGTGTCCGGTTGCCAGGCCTGATACAACTATGGTCGAGGTTTGCAGGCCTGCGTTGCCGCTTATAGCGGCAATCATAGGAACAAAGGCGATTACCGCGGTGTAAATGATAGATAAGTTTTCGAATTCGAATTTTTTATTGAAGAACATCAATACCAAGGCGGTGATTGCTGTTCCAATCAGACATGGCAGCAGCCAGGTCATTCGTATTCTGGCTGCGTGAAAGACTGATACTTTATCAAGCTCATCGGGGTCAGTGCCGGCCATGGTGTAAAGGTCTTCTGCGGCTTCTTCCTCGGCAACTTCAATGATGCGGTCGGCGGTGATTCGGCCGATGAGTTTGTGATGCTTATCGAGCACCGGCACGACAATCAGGTC
>CAZNXD010000281.1:0-2775 GCA_964576935.1 uncultured Pirellulales bacterium
CCGCCATCATTTTAAGATAGCTTTCCATAATCCGGCTTCTTTTGGGATGGTCCTGCGGCAACGATTTGAGAACCTCGGTCAGTGCTGACGCTACCCAGCCGTTACCGCGCCCCCAATAGAAATTATACTCGGGGCCGTGATAAAACAAGCCCGACGGCTGTTGAAGCTTTTCGACATAGGCGGCAATTTGCAGTGTCGCTCTGTCGGCGTATTTGATATCGCCCGTTGCCCGGTAGGCCTGCATCTGCAGCATAGCGACCATGTACATATCGTCAATCCACCACCTGGTTTCGCTTGTCAGGCCTTGCTCTGTTGGCTCTTCCCACTGCCTGTCCGCCAAAGCTAAACCCATATCAAGGAATTTTTCATCGCCGGTCTGCATAAAGACTTCCAGCGGCAGAATTCCTACAACGCTTTGGTCCACATGCCGCCTGTATTCGAGAAGCTTATTTTTATCGAACAGGCTCTCATAGTGTTTATCCAATTCAGCCTGTAGCTCTTTATTGCCGGTAAGTCCCGCAAAACGGTATGCGCTATAAGCTGTAGCCGCCTCGGAGTAGTGGAACCACGTATTTGAATAAAGCATATACTCTTCGCGGGCGAGCAGGTTTTTGACCAGGCGAGTTCCTATTTCTGTCGGCGTCTGGTCCTTGCCGTAATTAATCAGGTCTTCACCCGCCGGAACGGACAAGCAAAAAAAATTCATGAGAACAAATAATAGAAGTAAACAAGGCAGCGAACCTCTACTGAAATATTTAACCATATCAGAGCACTCCTTTCTTGTTCTGCAATTCCAATCAAGCGCCGACTAACTCAATGAGCCTGTCCTTGATTAGGAACGCTGCGGAAATAACCGCAATCAGCCACATGGTAAGTTTGACATCGCGTATTTTACCGCATACGACCTTTATTACAACAAATGATACAAAGCCAAACGCCAGCCCTGTGCTGATACTATAGCTAAGCGCAATCATTACCATGATAATAAAAGCCGGAAACCCCTCTTCGAGATTACGAAAATCTATTCTGACAATTTCTTTCATCATAAACAAACCTACCATAATCAGGGCAGGCGCTGTCGCATACGAAGGCACAACGCTCACCAGCGGAACAAACACCAATGCTGCCAGAAACAATAAACCGGTAACGATTGAGGTTAAGCCTGTTCTTCCTCCCTGTTCAATACCTGCCGCCGATTCAATATAACTGGTAGTAGTTGAGGTCCCCAGGGCAGCCCCAATCATTGTCGCAATCGCGTCGATGCCCAGCAGTCTGTCGAGCCCCTTGATTTTGCCTTGCTCATCGACCATCTTGGCCTCATGACAGCAGGCAACTAATGTTCCTATGCTGTCAAACATATCCATAAACATCAGGCTGAATATCGCTCCGAATAAACTCCACTTCAAAGCCCCTAAGATGTCCAGCCGAAGTGCAACAGCCCGAATATTCAGGTGCATCGAAAACAATTCTGCCGGTTTATCGACATAACCGCAGAGCCCTGCGAGGACAGTCGAAGAAATTATACCGATAAGTAAGGCCCCTTTGATTTTTTTTATCTCCAGAAATATCATCACTAATAATCCTGCCAGACCTATCAAGACTGTTGGTGTCAGGGGCCCGGCTGAGACCATCGTTGCGTCATTCTTTACCACAACACCGAGATTAACCAGCCCGATAAAAGTTATGAAAAGACCGATTCCTACTGATATCGCTGAAATTAAGGAATGAGGTATCGCTTCAACCAGTTTTTTACGCAGTCCCAGAAGTGTAAGTATCAGAAAGAGAAGTCCTGACAGAAAAACCACACCAAGTGCGGTCTCCCAATTAATCTTTTCACCCATTACCAGGCTGTATGTAAAGAATGCATTTAGCCCCATTCCCGGCGCCATTGCTATCGGCGCGTTGGCGAATACGCCGACAATCAGAGTCGCCAGTGCCGTAACAATGCAGGTCACCGCAACAAGCGCGTTTTTATCCATTCCTGCCTGAGAAAGTATGTTGGGATTGACAAAAATAATATAGGCCATCGTCAGAAACGTCGTTGCCCCGGCCACGACTTCCGTGCGTACATTTGTCTGCTTTTCTTTGAGCTGGAATAGCCTGGCAGTCATTTGTGTACCTCCCTGTAAAGTCGGCTTTGTGGAATTAATGCGAGCGAGAGGAGTCGAACCTCCACGTCCATACGGACACAAGGACCTAAACCTTGCGCGTCTGCCAGTTCCGCCACGCTCGCTTCACCGTATTGCGTACAGCATTCTGAGTATTGCGTTACTGCTCTTTATTTTCTGAACTATCTTGTTGCGTAATTTTTTCGATGCGTTTTTCCGCTTTTTGAAGTATGCCTCGGCAGTGCTTTATCAGGGTCATGCCGCGTTCATATTGGCTGATACTGTCTTGCAGGGCGATATCGCCTTGTTCAATTTTGGCGACAATACCTGTCAACTCTTTTATAGCCTGCTCAAAGCTCAGTTGACCGACGTCATCTTTTTTTTTGCTTACAGCCATTAGTATATTCCTTGCCGGATAGAGTTAGTACTTGTGAACCTGTTACTGGTTTTTACTTAACAAATCCAAGTATATCCGGCAGCCACATCGATATTGCCGGTACGAACGTCGTAATTATAAGCGTAATTACCATCGCTGCAAAGAACGGCAGAATATGCCGCATTACTTTTGTAACTGTAGTGTTGGTTATACCGCAGCCAAGGAACAGGCACGTACCGACCGGCGGCGTGCAAAGCCCGATACAAAGATTCATTATTATTATAATACCAA
>CAZNXD010000282.1:0-2766 GCA_964576935.1 uncultured Pirellulales bacterium
CAGAGCATCATTCTCTCGGCCAAGGTCAAAGGTTAATCTGTCTTTGCCCAATTCAAATACTAAAAGATGGTCCACATTAGCAAAGCTAAATGAAATTAGCATTTCAGACTTGTAAGGCTCAAGCTGCCTCGATGCCAATTCCTGCACTTTATCGTTAACATCTGCCAGGCCAATTACCATCCTGAATCTTTCGTCTACCCAGGCTTGATACCTTGTGCCATACTTGCTCAGCTCGGCACCAACTTTCGAGCCCCGGCGGCAAGAGGCGGAAAAATTCACCACAAGGTCACCGCAGTACGGCCTGCTGTCATGTCCAGCCGCATCGTTATACGCACAGTATGCTCTAAAATCGTTGCCTATCGACGTGTCGTATACTAACCAGTTCGTCTCTGTGTCGTTGCCGTCCAAAATAAATGCTGTTTGGTCATCTTCCTCACTTCGCCACGCTGAGCCTTCGTCATTGCGAAACGGCTGAGCCCAGGAATGGCCGTTGAAAGAACTTTTATTAGCATCAATCGGATGATAGTTGTTATTGTATACGGTCATCAACAGTTCATCCTGCACTGAGGCGGGCTTGCGAGCTATCAAACCGTCGATATAAATATCGCCGTCTATAATCTCGACGGACTCACCCGGCTTAGCAACCAAGCGCTTGATTAAATTTGTCGTCGGGTCCTGTGGGTCTTTGAAAACTATTACATCCCAGCGTTTTGGCTTTTGGAATTGATAAAGACACTTTAGAACAAGTATTCTATCACCATCAGAAATGAAAAGAGGTTCGCTATATTCCAAATTATAGCCACAACTTGGACACTGGCTTCTTAGCGGCTTCGCCCTGCCGTCTAAAGGCAAGGTGTCCATTCCCAGACCATATTCAGCCGGGTCATAACCATGGTCAAAACGATACCCGCATTGATTGCAGCATAAGCGAAAATGGGCGCCGTTGAGTGTTTCGGCCATACTGCCTGTAGGTATCCGATAGGCTTCCATAATAAAAGCACGAAAAAACAGCGCTAATATAAGCGCGATCATAAGCCATTCAAAGATACCTACCGCCTCAGCAAGGCCTTCGGCAAATTTTGGCCGAATTTTCTCGTCTTCGTTAGCGTTTTCTGATGTCATTGCTGCCAACCAATAGACTCATTCCGAAACACTGAAAATAAAACGGCAATATAGCTTCTCGACTATGATAAGGTCAACCTATTTAGAAACAACTCCGCAACCCCATCCCTGACGCCCTTTTGTAATTACGGCTATATGCCCATAAGTCCTTATAATAAAAGAAGTTACACTACAGAAGGCTGTGGCCCGCTCAAATAATTTGGCGATTGTGCCCGGCAATTAAGACCCCAAAAAGGCCGATTTGGCCAGGTTCAGGGCAATAAATCAGCCGCTCAGTTGGGGCTAAATTGCCTAAAGTAAACCGCCGTAAAACCCAGGAAAAATTTTACCTAAAAATTTCTTGTTGCATAGAAGTCTTTATAGTATAGTAAGTTGCAGTTAATGATGTTGTGTATTTTATGACTCTGTCGAACGGTTAATATGCAAGTGGTCGCTTACTTTTACATAAACTTGCAAAAGCACTCCGGAAAAACTGTATTCAGAAAAATTTCGGCTTGGCCGGATTATATCCAAATCGTTGAGACAGAATCCCTTCTTCTAAATTTAGAATGAGGTAGTCTATGGCAACAGTAACAAAAAAAGAACTTATCGACAGAATTGCCGAAGCAACGCAGGCAAAAAGAGTTATCGTCAAGCGGATTGTGCAGGCATTTCTCGACGAGGTTACCAACGAGCTGGGCAGGAACAATCGTCTGGAGTTCCGGGACTTTGGGGTTTTTGAAACCCGTACCCGGGCTGCCCGAACCGCTCAAAATCCAAAAACTCTTGAGCGGGTCGAAGTCCCAAAGAAGAGAACCGTCAAGTTTAAGATGGGCAGACAGATGAAAGAAAGCCTCTCAGCAGGTGCGCGCAGCTCAGTTTGATAAAATTAAAAGTAAAAGTGCCGGGGCCAGTAGCCGTTGACCCACTGCTAAACAGTTGGTCAAAGAAAACAGCCGGCACGTGGTGGTAGTTTTTAAAAGGTTTGTTCGAAGGGGTTTTTTATGTCGCAAGGGAAGGTTAAATGGTTCAATCCACGGAAGGGCTACGGCTTTATCGCCGGTGATGATGGACAGGATATTTTTGTCCATTATGCCAATATCTCAGGAGAGGGATACCGGACACTCGAGGAAGGCCAAGCCGTTACATTCGATATTGTTGAGGGGGAAAAAGGTCTCAGGGCCGAGAACGTTGTTCCTCAATCAGGCGAGCCTGCTCCGAAGAGTTGACAACGATTTCGCCGCCCGGCCATAGTTCCGAACGCAACAGGCGATGTGACTGTTTAGATGGCGGGAAAAGTAGTACATCCTTGTTGGAACGCATCGGTGTACTCTCAGCAGTGAATGCCTACCGGGGTAATTGCACACCAAATCCGCTGACAAAGTTTTAACTTGCACTGTCCCGCCGCATCTGCTATTTATTATCGGTGTTTGGTGTATGAGAAAGGGTGACTCTGGTGTGATAGAATGACTGACTTGGAGGACCATCCTGGATTAAGTTGTAGTGTTCTTGTTCTGAATAAGCACTACATGGCAATCCGTATTATCTCTGCCAAGCGTGCTTTTTCACTGTTATTTCGAGACATCGCTGAAGTCATATCGCTTGAAGAAGATAATTACGCTAATTATTATTTACAAGGAATTAATTTATATAATTACCAAGTAT
>CAZNXD010000283.1:0-2758 GCA_964576935.1 uncultured Pirellulales bacterium
GCTGCGATTTCTTTTCGTCTCAGGAAGAGCGGCCGAGATGACCGATTCGTTTCCCGTGAGCAAAGACAGACAACGGTCGGCAATTTCATTTAAGCGCCCCGGCTGTTGGCTGTCGGGCTCAAAATCATTTTTGAATTCAACCACCGCTCCGTTGGCCAGGACAGCTTCGACCGAATCAACATAGTCACCTATATAGCCATATTGCAGTGAATGGGCGCCGGTGGCGTTATTGGCAAGACAGCCCCCGACCGTAGCGCGGTTGCTGGTTGATGGGTCGGGGCCGATTTTTCTTTTAAACGGTGCAAGCTGCTGATTGAGTGTATCGAGCACCAGACCCGGCTGACAGGTAACAGTCTGGCCGTAATCACCAATACCTATCAGCTGATTCATATATCGGGTCATATCGAAAACGATACCGGTTCCGAGTGATTCACCGGCTACGCCGCTGCCGGCGCCTCGGGCAACTACGGGGATAGAATTGGCCTTGGCGTATCTCACCGCGGCGACAACATCGGATGTGTTGCGCGGAGCTACAACGCAAGCGGGGATAATTTGATATATGCTGGCATCGGTGCTAAAAGCTGCACGATGTATGATGTCATCGTAGACATCGCCACGGATGACCCTAGCCAAATCGGAGGCAATACTCTCAGCCGCTTTGGTTTCCACGTAAATTATTCCTCAAAGTCACGAGGCAGGAACTGGGCCTTAAACTCAGTACCGCTCATTCTGAGCACTGCCAGGTCATCTTCGCTGACCTGACCGTTGATGAACTGCTGAACGACAGGATGTGGATGATTGCGGATATAGTCGGCGTCACCATCGGCGATTATCTTGCCGCGATGCAGCATAATGATTCGGTTACCGACTTTATAAGCGCTTTTCATATCATGAGTAACTACAACGCTGGTATGGCCCAGACCGGTTTGAAGTTTCAGAATAAGTTCATTAATTATATCAGAGCGGATAGGGTCAAGACCGGTCGTAGGTTCATCATAAAGAATCACCTCAGGATTCAACGCGATGGCTCGAGCCAGGGCTACCCTTTTCTTCTGGCCCCCAGAAAGTTTAGCCGGGTAGTGGTTCTGGAAACCGTCCATCCCGACCATTGACAGTTTCATTTTTACAAGGTCGTCAAGGCCGCTGTGCTCTGTGACTTTGTAGTGCTGCTTTATTGGAAAGAGTATGTTCTCAGTCACATTAAGGCTGTCAAACAACGCGCCGCCCTGGAATAAAAAACCGTAGCTGGTGCGTATCTTTTCCAGCTCCTGTTCGCTAAGGTCATCGATACGCTGTCCCTTGAAATGGACCTCGCCGGAACTAGGGCGAAGCAGGGCAATCATGTGCTTTATAAGAACGGTCTTGCCGCAGCCGCTTGGGCCGATTACGACGGTGGTTTTGCCGGCCTCTATGCTCAAAGAAATGCTATCAAGAACGACCCGGTCGCCAAACTGCTTGGTTACGTTCTTTAAGGTTATGATTCCATCGCTGTTATTGCTGCCGTCACTGCTCATATATCATCCCTTTTGCTCCGGACCGGGTGACTTCTCTCACAATAAAACCTTCAGCGGCCAGAAGGTATTATAAATGGCTTTGAACATAACACCCATCGCAAAATTCAGAGCGAGTATCGAAATGAAGCTGGCAACGAAAGCCTCAGTGCAGGCCTGGCCGACGCCTTCGGCGCCCTCGCGACAGTTAAAGCCTTTATAACAACTAATCGAGGCAATCGCCCCGCCAAAAAAGAAGCCCTTCACCACGCCTATAGAAACATCCCATAGTTCGACGCCATTGGCGCTGTAGCTCCAGTAAGCACCGCTATTAATTCCAAGCTGCATTACGCTGACGAAATAGCCGCCGACTATGCCAAGCAAATCGGCGTAAATAATCAGAAACGGTGTCAGCAGCAAACAGGCAAGAACTCTCGGAGCCACGAGGTATTTTACCGGGTCGGTTCCCATGCTTCTGACAGCTTCTATCTGCTCGGTAACCTTCATAGTGCCAAGCTCAGCGGTAAGCGCACCCCCGATACGCCCCGCGAGCATGACAGCTGCAAGCACGGGGCCGAGTTCCTTAACAACAGATATATTAATCAACACACCAAGACGCTCTTCAAGGCCCATAAAGGCAAGCTGGTCATAGGCCTGTATGGCCAGGGTCATACCGACAAAAGCCCCTGTTACCATGATAACCGGAACACTTCGGACGCCAATGATATTCATCTGTGTAAAAGTTAATGCGTAACTGCGCGGGCTGAATATGCTGAAAAACGAAGCCACTAATCCCCGCCAAATGAACCGGGCGGCTCGGCCGATATTGTTAGCATCTTCAACCGTCTTCGCGCCGAACGAATCCAGCATCGTGCTCATATCAAACATTTTTCGTTCTCCAGGAAAGATTTCTCAGCGGGTAACTGCATTTTGTCATCAATTATCAAAAAAACGATTGGCACAGTCAATAGCCGAAAGAATTGTGGCTGTGCCTAAACTTGTGCGCCGCCAAAAACACTGACGCCATTACTGGTCCTGTTGGTAACGCTTCTTTTCAAACTTGGCCATTTTCTTTGCATAATCAGACATAGAGCTCTTGGCCTTCTCCAGATGCCGGGATCTGCTTGGTTGTTTCTTTTCTCTTCGGTCCATAATGAAATTATAGACGCCATAGATTATCCAGCCCAGAGCGATAACGGCTATTCCTATAATCATGAAAGTTTTGTACATGCAACCACCCTTATAATGAAGTTATCTCCGTTCAAACA
>CAZNXD010000284.1:0-2701 GCA_964576935.1 uncultured Pirellulales bacterium
TAATCGCTAATCCCAGACCCGTACCACCGTGCTCACGTGTCGAACTGCTGTCAACTTGCGAAAACGCTTCGAATACCAGTTCTTGCTTGTCTTTTGATATACCTGCTCCCGTATCTTCAACATCGAAACGCAGCAATGCCTGGTTGTCTCTTGTTTCGGGAGTAATTCTTAGAGCCACACGGCCTTGGTCCGTGAACTTGATTGCGTTACTAAGCAGGTTGAATAAACATTGTCGAAGTCGAGCCGGGTCGGTGGAGATGACATCAGCTATATCAGCAATCTCAACTTCAAATTTCAGTCCCTTGTGGTCGGCCTCGAGTCTGATTAGCTGGACGATGTCGTCTATGAAAGGCCTTAGGTTGAATTCTCTGATTTGAGTATCGAGCTTACCTGCCTCAACTTTAGAGAAGTCAAGGATGTCATTGACAAGCATCAGCAGATTGTCGGATGCTGTTTTGATGATACCCACATATTCTTTTTGCTGTTCTGTTAGCGGCTCGTCTAACAGGATATCTGTAAAGCCTATAATTCCATTCATAGGTGTTCGTATTTCATGGCTCATGTTTGCCAGAAATTCACCTTTGGCTTGGCTCGACAGCATCGCTTCCTGGGTCATCAGGTTTGCACGTTCTATCGAGACTTGTAGATGCTTATTGGCTAACTCCGTTTCAGACTGGAGCCTTTCTGCTTCTTTTTTGGCCTGGCGAAGCTTTATCTCTGTTTTCTTTCGCTCAATGGAGTAACGTATAGACCTTGGAAGAAGGTCCTTCAGAAGCCCGCCCTTGGATACATAGTCATCAGCCCCGGCTTTTATCGCTTCGATTGCCGTTTCTTCATCCTCTAAACCCGTAAGAACCACAACCGGAACTTCCGCATTTAGCTTGCGGAAACGCTCTACTGTTTCGACTCCGTGAGTGTCGGTAAGATTCAAATCCAGCAGGACCACATCGTAGTCGTTTTCATCCAGACATCTGCCCGCATTTTGCAGATTGTTCGCGTCATCGGCCTTGAACCGAATATTGCTGGATATCTCTGACAACGCCTTTTTGACCAGTTTCTGGTCTTCGGCGTCGTCATCCACTAATAACACATGTATCACTTGCATGTTTCGGGTCTCTGTTACGGTCCACCCTTTTGCAAATTACAAACCAGTAGTCGCTAAGGTCCTTTATAACTTGGCAAAACTCCTCTAACTCAACCGGTTTCTTCACATAACCTGAGGCCTGGAGTTTGAAGCTGTCCAGGACATCACGGTCTGAATCAGAGGTCGTCAAAACTACAACCGGTATGGTATCAAGTCGCTCATCTTGTTTGAGGATGGCAAGAAATTCCTTGCCCCCCATACCCGGCATATTCAAATCCAGAAGAATCAAATCCGGCGTAGGACATTCAGCGTCGCCGCTCTTACTCTTGTCAAGATACTCCAGGGCCTCTTCGGCTCCGTTGCAAAAACGAATTTCATTTATAATCTTACTGTCATTGAAGGATTGTTTAATCAGCTTCTGGTCGCCTATATCATCTTCAATCAGCAGGATTACAGCTGACTTAAGGCTGTTCATGGTATTAGTCTCCTTTCATATATCTGTCTCGGACAATAAACCTCATTTGGGAAGTTACTGCTATTGTCCGGCCTTTTCATTGTTGTCAGTTTCTCGCTACCAACGATGATGTCGCGAACCAGTACTTGGTAAGCTTCTGGATAATCCGTCGAAGTTCGTCTGGGCTGGCTGATTTCTGAACATAACCGGCGGCATGAAGCTTATACGTGTCTTCAATGTCACTCTCGGCATCGGAGGTTGAGACGATAACAACCGGAATATCAAACAAAGTTTCGTCTGCCTTGACATTCCTGAGAAACTCTTTGCCGCCCATGCCCGGCATGTTCAAATCCAGCAGTATCAAATCAGGCCAGGGATTCTCAGGATTCTGGTTTTTACAGCCTTCCAGATATTCCAGGGCTTCTTCACCTGTACCGACAATCTTGAGGTTGCTCTGTAAACGCTGAGCGCCAAGAGCGTATTTAATCAGCTTCTGGTCGCCCGGGTCATCTTCCACCAGCATTACTACTGCAGATTTTGACTCTTCCATTTTTAAATCTCCTAAATTACATTTGTTGCTTAAGACCAAAACCATACAGATATGGTCCGTGGTCCAGAAAGTTAACTTGCTGTCTTATTACACTAACCAAACTGCCGGGACGAATTTCTATCCCAGCCGAACTAAAGTCTCCTCAGAACATAGTGATAAACAAGTTTGATATCGACGTTTTTGTGCCCCTAAATCACTTCTCAAAGCATGATAATTCTCACTAAAACAGTTTATTGGACTAAGATTAATTAGCTGCTCTGCCTAATAAATTTCCCTCTTAATTCAAAACGGTGGGGAATTTTTGAACGCCGGATGGGTTTCAGCCGTTCGATGGTCTCTTGCAACCTGAGATTCAGGCACAAAAAGTCATTTTTTAGCTTAGCTGCTATCCGGCGCAATTGAGCTTCGAACAACACCTTATCGGAACTTAAGGCCGGTTATACTCAGTGACATGAACAAAGGATAGAAGCAGAGCGTGCTGCCAAAAGGGGTTTTGAAAACAATACAGGCGAGCCGGAGAGCAATCTCTCACCTGCTCTATTTTGCGGGCCTTGCCCGAAAAATCGGGGCGACAGGACTTGAACCTGCGACCTCTTGACCCCCAGTCAAGCGC
>CAZNXD010000285.1:0-2699 GCA_964576935.1 uncultured Pirellulales bacterium
TTTCACCAGGCGATGATGTGATTACGCTTAGAACTTTCAACCGTAATTTTGCGTCAAGGACAGGCACTCGAAATGACAGAGCTTATCTGGTCAGCCCTGAGACAGCGGTGGCGTCTGCCTTGACGGGCAAAATTACCGACCCGAGAGAACTGCCGGGCATTTTCAGTATTGAGTATCCGAAGATAGGGCTGCCGGCTGAGTTTACGATTGATGATAGTATGATAGAGACGCCGCTGCCTGCAGAAAAAGCAAAGAAAGTTGAGGTTTTGCGCGGGCCGACTATTGTTGTGCCGGAATCACCGCGGCCGCTGCCGGAAAAACTGCAGGGCCAGGTGTTAATTAAGGTCGGCGATAAAATCACAACGGACCATATTATGCCGGCGGGAACTTTTCTTAAGCTGCGGTCCAACGTTCCTGAATATGCAAAGTATGTTTTCAATTGCTTCAACGAGCCGGATTCGGCAAGCTTTGCTGAGCGGGCCCTGGAACTGAAAAAGGCCGACATTGGTGGTGTGATATTAGCCGGGCAAAGCTACGGACAGGGCTCTTCGCGCGAGCATGCAGCGCTTTGTCCGATGTATCTCGGCGTCAGGGCAGTGATTGCCAAGACTATAGAACGAATCCACAAGGCGAATCTGATTAACTTCTGCATTGTACCGATTGAGTTTGCCGACCCCGGCGATTACGACAAAATTAATTCGGGCGACGAATTGGAAATTGAACGCCTGCTTGAAGTAATTAAAGACGGTGATGAAGTTACGATTGCTAATAGGAGCAGGAATTTTGAATTTATAGGCAGGCTTAATCTGTCCGGCAGAGACAGAGAGATTCTATTGTCCGGGGGCTTACTGAGTTATACACACAGCGGACAAAGTGGCTGAAACGGTCATAAGCATATTTGGTACCGGAAGAGCCTCATCAGGCGAACCGGCTTTTGAATTGGCGTTTGAGACAGGTAAAGCTCTGGCCAGGGGCGGATTTGTTATTGCCAACGGCGGTTACGGCGGGACGATGCTGGCTTGTGCTAAAGGGGCCAGAGACGCAGGCGGTGAAGTTATCGGTGTGACGTGTTCGGCATTCGGTAAAGCTAAGGCCAATGAATACATCAGCCGTGAAATTGTAACAAATTCGCTGGATGAACGGCTCCAAGCTCTGATTGACCTTGGAAAAAGCTATGTGGTGCTGCCCGGCGGGACGGGAACACTTCTGGAATTGGCTAAGATTTGGGAGCTTAAGAATAAAGGGTTTCTGGCGGAGGATAAATCAATTATAATCGTGGGCGATTTCTGGAGGCCGCTATTGGATGTGGTTGCCGGCGATGACCCGGGCAGCGGCAGATTCATTGAAACGGTAAAAAACCCGAAAGAAGCGGCTGAACTACTCAAAGTACGGTTGGGAGATGGCGATGATTAAGCGAATAGCAATAATTGCGATTGTGTCTTTAATGATTCCGTCGGTATTGGCGGCCCAGACAGAAGCAAAAAGTCTTCTACGAGACGGTTTTGTACTGAGCGGCGTTGATGGCAAGCTCATTGCCCGCGGACAGAAGTGGTTTTTTGAGTTTGAGCGGGCTGTCAGTGACGGCGCTAATGTAATCGAAACAGGCCAAAAGCTCGAGATGCTGACCTCGTCGGGGCTTGAGAAAATGGTTGTGGATTTGAAGGAAAGGCCAGAGGCAAGCTATCGACTTTTCAATGCTGTGGTGACAAAGTATAAAGGTGAGAACTTTATATTCTGCGATTATTTTCTGCCTGTTACCGAGGTTAAGCCGAAAGTCTCAAAGCAAAAGATGGGTGGGGATGAAAAGAAAACTGAAGTTACAATAAATGAGCCTAATGATGCGGTAGTTATTCCTCAGGAGATTATAGATAAACTTCAGGGTCGCAGGATTATTCGTCCCGAAAGAATGAAGGGTAAATTTGAGCTGAAGCAGGATTCGATACTGGCTAACAGAACGGGCTTTATAGTTAGAAAAGAAGATGGGCGGTACGAGTTTGTTTTTGACGGGCTGGGACGCAATATGCCGAGAGTTTCATTGGATTTACTTACTTGTAAGGCACTGGAGCGAGTGGAACGTAAGCAGGCGACTGACCCCGAGCGGCGGTTGTACCGGGTCTCGGGAGTGGTGACAAAGTACAATGACAGATATTATCTGTTGCTGCAGCAGGCAATACGGTCTTACGGATACGGCAACTTTGGGTCGTAGGAGGTATTACGCTGGCTGATAAACTCGATAAGATTCTTGTATCGTCTTCCGATCCACAGTGGCACCAAAGCCTGCGAGATTTACACAAAGCTCTGCGTGACGCGACTTATTTTGTGCCGGGTGATGATAGGCATAAGCAGCTTCTCGAAATTATCAATGCAGTCAAAGTCAGAGGTAATGCCGCGGTCATTGAGTACACTGAAAGGTTCGATAGCGTAAGATTGACCGCCGAGGAACTTTTGGTTTCTCAGCAGCAGCTAAAGCAGGCGCACGAGACGGTAGAGCCAAAGCTTCTAAAGTCACTGCGAGGTGCTATTAATAATGTACGAAAATATCAGCAGGAGATTTTCATCGGCCGGGACAAAAAATGCAGCGGTAATACCGAGATAAAATATACCCCTGTATCACGGGCCGGTCTGTGTGTTCCCGGCGCGGCAGCGCCGCTACCATCGACTGTGATTATGACTGCTGTCCCTGCCCAGGTTGCAGGCGT
>CAZNXD010000286.1:0-2682 GCA_964576935.1 uncultured Pirellulales bacterium
ATTCCGGCAGAAGACAGCATATATGAGATATTGATTATTGCGTAGAAGATGGGCTTTAGCGTGTGCGCACTTTGATAAGTCGTTGTGGTGTAGATTTAATAAACTGTACAGTTTTCACATTTGTATATCGTAAGAAACAAAAAAGAAAGCGAGGTTTATTATGGCTAAATATTGTGTAAACACAAACGCACAAAACAACGGAGACCATGAGGTTCACAAATATAGTTGTGAGTGGTTGCCAATCGAAGCAAACAGGAAGTACTTGGGGAATTTCGACAACTGTTTTGATGCGGTGCAGGAAGCAAAGAAAACATACCCTACCACGGCCGATGGTTGCAAGCACTGCTCGCCTGAGTGCCATACAAGATGATAGAAACAAAACTGGCCGGAAACAGTAAGATAGGCAATAGAGATAGGTGTCTGTACATATAGTTTAGCTAGGAGGCAATATTTTACGGACCAGAAAAGTATTGCGTTTGTCGAAATAAATTGATAGTATCAACTTATTGATAGTTTACCGGTTCTGATTCTTAAATTATAAGGGTACTGTCTTTTCTACCTTGTGGAGAGTCCTTAAAGATGGCCATAAATGAAATATTTCCCAACCCAACGGTCAAGCAAGTTATTTTTCAAGTCAGATTTCCTTGCTTGTTCTCAATCGAAAGCCTCATAGGAAACTACCAAGTACGAATCATGGAGAAGTTCCCAAACTCTCAACTTCTTCATAGCAGAGCATTCTTGCTTGGAACTATGGAAGAGTCAAAACATGTCAAGGATGCATCTGAAGAACAGAACTTAGGCGCGATCAAAAAGATATGGAAATTCACGACCGAAAGTGGAGTTGTGCTAAACCTACAAGTTGACTCTCTTGACATATCTTCAGAGGTTCACAAAACTTACAATAATCCCAAAGGGAAAGAACGCTTTCGTGAGATTGTTGAATTTGTGATGCGGCATTTCTTTGAAACAACCCAAATTCCAAAAATCAATAGAATAGGGCTCCGCTATATTGACGAGTGTCCCGTCCCGTCAAGAGGAAATGTCTCTTTTCGTAAGCACTACAACACTACATTGGCAATCGATCGATTTAAACTCAAAGATGCTGTCGAAATGACATTCCTGTCCCGAGCTAAAAGGGGGAAGTACTTTTTTACTTTCCGAGAGTCGTTTACGGAGAAGTCAGGAAGGCCATTGCTCACCTTGGATTTTGATGGGTCCGCCCAGAACATTAAATCAAGTGAATGTCTGGCTGTAACAGACAAACTCCACGAATTAATATCTTCTGAGTACGATGCACATATAAAAGAGCCAGTACGTCGCTACATGCGTAAAAGGACGAAACAATAGATGACAGATAAAGAAGAGAATACACTGGATACTGGAAGTGCTACTCCTGGCGGCAGAATAGTAAGCGTCGAATTTGCCGAGTACACGATCAAAGTTAAGCTTGGGGACGCTGGTGAGTTTCTGGGTATCATAGAAGTTGGGATGAGCCAGGATTTCCGTTCCCTGAGACAAAGGATCGAATCGGGAGGTAGTCATGACTTATCAGAGTTCTATGATTTACAGTGATCATCGCGTATGTTTTATGATGAAAATCAACAAAGTACGCTCAGGTTCGGAGACGTTGTCGGGGGTTTTCTTTTAAGCCATTGCCATGCTTACAGTCCGTCTCCGGCGGAGAAGCCTGATGCATTTCAAATCGCAGTCACTCATCCTGAGCTAGCTGTAGTCTTGACGCCGTGTTGTACGATTGCTCAGCGCAGCGGAGGCATGCTTATTCTCAGCCCACTTTTGAAAATCAGGCCCGACTGGTACTTCGACAACTCGTATCTGAGGGAGGATTTTACTCGAATAAACCGTGAGACGACTATCCAAAATGCACTTGGACCTGAAATATGGGCAGGAATGTCTGACGAACAACAGGTTGAACAGTTGGCACAATCACCTGGTAAACGTTACATGATGGACGATTTCTTCGCGTACGACAAACATGGCCTGTTGCCAGAATATGAACTCAGGTTTAAGGGGGGCATGAGGGCATCGATAAACTACTACATGATAGATTTTAGGAACATATGCAGGGTCCAGACAGACACTGGCAACGATCCAACTTCCACTAAGCGCTTACAACTTTCGATTCAGGTCCGCGGAGAGTTGCGCGACAAGCTCGCCCATTACTTTGGCAGAAAACCAGAAGAAGATGCAGTATAGCGAAAATAGGAGCAAAAACAGAACCACTTGTGAATATTTAGGTGCATTAGCTATTTTAAACTTGGTTGATGAGAAGTAGACTGGAATTATTATGTACGTTTACCGATTCATGAGGTTTAAGGCGAAAAGGGATGGCAAAGACGTAAATGAACTCGTATTGCGTATGGCGTATAGCGTATTGCGGATAGGGGATCAAGTGAGACCCGTAGCTCGTGCAACGGACTGTAAATAAAAAAAAGTAGAAGAACTTCAGTACACGGAATCGGCAACCATCTATTTAACCCTGAATGGAGACATGGCTGAGATGTCAATCAATTAGTAAGGCTGAAACTTCGTCAAGTTTTGCCGTGGTTAGAGAAGTGTAAATGCCGGGCGCACCATAATACATCCACAGCTCATCGCCTCGAAGCGAGAGTCCCGTGGGAAATACTCAATTTATTTTTACGAACTTTCGCGTGTCTTTTTTGG
>CAZNXD010000287.1:0-1304 GCA_964576935.1 uncultured Pirellulales bacterium
CATAAAATCTTTATCTTCAGCCAGACAATCGTAGATGTTCACAAAGCCAATAATATTCGTCCGCCCGCCGTCATAAACCGGATAACGGCTGTGTTTGCATTTTTGAAGCTTCTTGAGCAGGTCGGCCTTTGTGGATTTGACGTCCAGCATCTCGACTCTCGCAATCGGTGTCATCACCGATTTTATACCCATGCGCGATATGCTGCGCAGCCGCCACATCATACCTGTCTGAACCGGGCTAAGAATTTTCTCCTCATGCGTATCCAGCAGGACCGCCTCGAAATGCTGCTCACTCGAAGTCATTATAGATGTCCGCTGGGCGTTTTTGCTTTTGTGCTTAGAGCGCGAAGCCAAAGCAGAGAAATTCTTCAGCAACCATACCACTCCGCTAAAACACGCCAGCCGATGAAAAACATAAATCACCGGCGAAACCACCGGCATTATGTTGTCAGCCCGGTAGAAAAACAGGTTCTTGGGTATAAGCTCTGAAAAGACAAAGAATACAGGCGTACTGATTAGACTGGCGACAAGCTCAGCGGTATGGTCATTCTCAATATGCCCCAGCATCGCATAGGTCATACCGCTGGTTGCGAAATAGTGAGCCAGATTTGTACCAAGAAGCAGCGAAACAAGTAATCCCGGCGCGTCATTAAGGCTTTTGCCTAATATCATGTGTGCCCATTGTTTCTTCTCTATACCAAGCCTGAGCCTCAGCCGGCTGAGCTGATAAACTCCGGTCTCGGCGCCGGCAAATAACCCGGCAACCGCTACGAATATCAAAAACACCAGTAATAAAATCAAATTACTTGCCATTCAAATTTAAAGGTTCAAATTCGAGAATTAAGCTTGCCACGCGGTTATGAGAAACTTTTTCGACCGTGAACTTAATATTGTTCAAGCGGACTGTGTCCTGCTCTTTTGGTATCCTGCTTAGAAGGGCGGTAACTAATCCGCCGATTGTCGAATAGCGCGCTTCAGCCACATCAACACCAAAGCTGCGTCCCCATTCATGAATGGGTAAGTCACCGGCCAGCCGGTACTGCAACGGCCCTATTGATTCGACCATTTCCCTTATACTTTTACTATCCATAGGCCCTAAAACCTCCTCAGCTATATCTTCCAAACTGATTAAACCCGCCAAACCACCGTACTCATCTACAACCACCGCAGTATCAGTATGTCTTTTTCGAAAATCCTCGAGCAGTGACTCGATACTCTTTTGCTCGGGTACAAAGTCAACTTTGCGTACGATGTCCTTGACTTCTGATTCAGGCTTGAGCAGTAAATCTCGAAGCTCCACATAA
>CAZNXD010000287.1:1314-2664 GCA_964576935.1 uncultured Pirellulales bacterium
TGTAGTCGATCTTGCCGGAATAGACAGAGATTTTTGTAAGCCTGTTTTGCTGCAACAATTTCTTAACAACTTCCGCCGACTCATCAACATTGCACGCAAACATATCAACCCGAGGCCGCATACAATGCTTGACTCGCAAAAGGCTAAGTTCAACGATTTCCCCCAGTAGCCGATTCTCGTCCGTTGTTATAAATCCGCGTCTTTTCATCTGCTCCATCAGGGACCGGAACTCTTCGGTCCCTATCGGGCCGGACTTTCTGACAGGCCCTAAGAGCAGCCGAAGTACCGGCTCAACTACCACTAACCGGAACACCGATGCTATCGGCGTTAAAACTTTAAGGCACAGATACGCGGGAACCGCCGCAGCAATACTGAATGATTTGGAACGGCCGTATGCCACTGATTTAGGAAATATCTCACCGAATACCAGCAGCAATGAAAAAGCAACCACACCGGCTATCGCAGCAGAACCTACTCCGAATCGCTTCTCCAGCCGCAACACCAGAACGCTTGTTATAGCGAAAAAAAGAACATTGACGGTCATGTTTCCGAACAGCAGGGCACTAAGAAGTTTTCGCTCCTGACCAATTACCAAACCCGCAAGGTGACTGAGCTTTTGGCGTGACCTTCGCAATTGCTCAATCTGCCTGCGGCTCAGACTGAAATACGCCGTTTCGCTGCCGGAGAAAAAAGCACTGAAACAAAGCAGAATCAAT
The DNA here is from genome assembly GCA_964576935.1 of uncultured Pirellulales bacterium. Taxonomy (GTDB): domain Bacteria; phylum Planctomycetota; class Phycisphaerae; order Sedimentisphaerales; family Anaerobacaceae; genus CAYMOE01. The sequence goes on from CAZNXD010000287.1 coordinate 2,031, forward strand.
AACAGAAAGATATGACCTATGTTCTCGTAAAGTTGCGCCACTGTTTGGCACTACCTTTCGGGCAGTGTTATTATAAAAGTGCTGCCCATATCTGGTTCGGACTCGACTAAAATTGTCCCGCCATGCTCATCGATTACCCTTTGGCAGAGGTAAAGACCGAGCCCGGAACCGGATTGAACCATATTATCCCCTTGTCCGTTTTTAGTGGTAAAGAACGGCTCGAACATCTTCTCCAGATACTCTTTTTCGATACCACAGCCGCTGTCCTGCACTTCAATTATCACTTGTTCTTCGCTCGTTTGAGCTTTAATCGACAATGTGCCTCCGTTGCCAAGCATCGCCTCGCGAGCGTTGAGAACAAGATTCATCAGTACCTGCTGCAGTTTAACAGGCACTACATTTACTGTCAAATCATCCGGGATATCCATTTCAACCTGTATATTGTCCCTGGAAAAATCCCGGCAGATACAGCGAAACACCTTATCCACCAGTGGATGCAGATTTACACGTTTTTTCTCCTGCTCCCGGCCGTTCACCACAGATAGAATTGCACTAACCACTTCTGACGCCTGCTTGCAGTTTTCACATGTACGCTTCAGCACTTTCTGAGTAAGTTCATGGTCATCTGAGTGCT
>CAZNXD010000288.1:0-2661 GCA_964576935.1 uncultured Pirellulales bacterium
AAGGGAATACATAGATTGGCATAATAATAAGATATATTTGGGATAAACATGAAAAAGCTCGCGACAATAACGCTTGTACTTGCGATTATTGGTTCTGCTTTAGTTTTGGTTCTCAGTCTCTGGCCCGGTGTTGTCCCGAACATTCTCTTCTTCGCGATGTTAACAATTATTTTTTGGTTGCCTGTAGTTGGTATTGCGGGTCTTGTTGTGCTTATCCTGGTTATTCGAATGTCAGTCAAGAACCCCATCGCTTCTATCCCGGTGAACCTGCGTTTTGTTCTGGCCGGGTTCGTTATATTGGCGAGTCTCGCGGTTGCCGCTTTTGGAATTCCCCGGCGCATTGTCTTTTTAGTTTTCCGCCCGCGTTTCCAGCAGCTTGTTGATTCTTCTTCGGTTTCAGAATACGAAGAAAAAGAACTCGGCCGGAGAATCGGTATCTGGCGTGTAGGTAGATACGGAGCGGACCCTTGCGGCGGAGTCTACTTCAGGACGGCGACAGGTCCGGACGGAATTGGTCCGGACCAGATGTCCTACGGATTTGCGTATAAGCCGAACACGGAAGGCTCGCCTTTCGGAAACGCCCATTACCACACTAAACGGTTAACGGGAGATTGGTATTACTTCCACGTTTCCGATGACTGGTAAAATGAGAGTTGGCAGAGGAGATCAAAATTCCGCCGCTTTAAGGGATGATTAAAAAAAGTTGTTTTTTTACTTAATTTTGTCTTGTGTTGTGCAGGGATAAGGGTAAAATTGCAATTATGTCATTAGGACAGATAATTCGGGACAAGCGTGAGCAGTTGAACCTGACACTCGACGAGGTCAGCTCGAAGGTTGGCTTTTCCAAGCCGTATCTATCAACAATCGAGACGGGCAAGGTTAACAATCCGCCCAGTGATGAGCTGCTCCGCAAGCTGGAGGGGGCCCTGAAGTTCGAAAAGGGGCTGTTATTGCATCTCGGGCATATGGAACGGATGCCCAGCGATATTCGCCAGCAGTATGAGAGCTTCGAGTCCGAGAATCAAAAGCTTCGGCGGGCTATAAAGGATATCGTCAGCAGAAAGAGCACCAAGGCCAAGCTGAGTAAGATGCTGGCCGAGTCGGAGCCGAAAAAGAAAAAGGGCAAATCAAAAATATCGGCTGGCCGGCCTATACCGGTAATTAACAAAGTCTCCGCCGGGTATCCGAGCGATTTCGATGATTTGGATTACCCTGTTGGGATAGCCGACGACTATGTGCGATGCCCCGATATACATGACGCCAACGCATTTGCGGTGCGGGTGGTGGGTGATTCGATGGAACCGAAGTTCCGAGAAGGGGATATTGTAATATTTTCACCTGTTGTTGAGGTCCGCAGCGGCGACGATTGCTTTGTACGTTTTTCGAGTCCGCATGAGAGCACGTTCAAGCGGGCATTTTTCGAGGCGAAGAACCAGGTCCGGCTTCAGCCGAGAAATGAGAAATATTCGCCGATGACAGTGGACGGCAAGAGGATTAACGGATTGTATCGCGCCGTCATCAAGTACGAGCGGCTGTAACCACCAACATAAAGTTGCCGGCTAAGCCGAACCTTTTATAAATCGGGTGGATTTTCTCGGGGGGATTTAATTTCTAACGGAGTGGCCAGATGGACCCTGCAATATTTAAAGCTTACGACATCAGAGGCATTTACCCCAGGCGCAGGCAGGGTGTATAGTTAATACATTTTTTGGATCAGGCGGTTTTGTTGGCTAACGGAGTGACCAGATGGACCCTGCAATATTTAAAGCTTACGACATCAGAGGCGTTTATCCCGAACAGCTGGACGAGACGGACGCGTGGAAAATCGGCTATGGGACGGCCCGCTTCTTACGCTCGCTGCTTACCGGCTATGAACGCGGCCAGGCTAATTATCAGTCGGTGTGCGTCGGCCGAGATATGAGAACGCACAGCGAAAAACTCGCCGGCGCTTTAATCGACGGCATGAACGCCGCCGGCGCAAATGTTATCGATATCGGGATGATAGACACGCCCCAGATGTACTTCGCGATCAACTTTTTGGGAACGTGCGGGGGGGTGCAGGTAACGGCGTCGCATAATCCGGCGAAGTATAACGGGTTTAAAATTTCAGGGCTGCAGGCTAAGCCGGTCGGGGTCGATACGGGACTTAGAGATATAGAGCATATCGCGATGGCGCTGGTTCATACCAAAGGCAGGTCGGACGGCTCGGTGCAGAAACATGATTTGACCAATGAATATAAAAACCACGTTCTGAAGTTTCTTAGTCCGAGGATTAAGCCTCTGAAGGTGGCGGTGGATGCTTCGAATGGGATGGCGGGTAAGGCTATACCGGCGGTGTTCGGAGATTTGTCGATTGAATTTGTGAAACTTAATTTCGAGCATAAAGGTAAGTTCAAACATGAGCCTAATCCGCTGGTTGAGAAATACCTGGCGGAGCTTAAAAAGACGGTTAAAAAAGAAAAATGCGATTTCGGAATTTGCTTTGACGGTGACGCGGACCGGTTAATGATGGTCGATGAAAAAGGAAAGACTATCGGGTGTGACTTGATTACAGCGCTTATGGCTGAGTATTTCCTGATGCAATATCCCAACTCGACGGTTGTGTATGACCTGCGGAGCAGCTGGGTGGTGGCGGAAGAGATATTGAGAAACGGCGGAACG
>CAZNXD010000289.1:0-2657 GCA_964576935.1 uncultured Pirellulales bacterium
TCGCGAAAGAGCTCGACGTAGCCAAACCATCCGTCACAGGTGCGCTGCGGGCGTTAAAAAGGAAAGGGCTGGCCAATTACAAACCCTATGACTGTGTAACACTGACACAGAAAGGGCGAAAGCTTGCTATGCAGGTAGTTAGGAAGCACAACATAATTAAATCATTCTTTGTTAACATTCTTGGCATCGATGCCAAAATTGCACAACTCGCTGCCTGCAAAGCCGAACACGCCTTCGGCCCCGAGGTCGTAACAAGACTGCTCTCCTTCGTTGAGTTTGTCAACAGTAAAAGCAAAAAAGGGGCGGACATTGCCGAACAGTTCAGTGTCTTTTATCGGAAAAATTCTAAAAAAATCACTGCAAGACAAACTGCTGCTAAGAACTTGGAACGCGCTCATGGATGAAACTAATCTTAAACCTCTATCAGTAATTCAGTCGGGCCAAACCGTCAGACTGGTTCATATCGATGCAGGCCGAGGCTTAAACGCACGCCTCGCTTCGATGGGACTGTTCCCGAATGTTGAAATCAAGGTTATCAACAACGGCCATCCGGGCCCCTTTGTCGTATCAGTTAAAGACTCGAAGATGGTCCTTGGTCGTGGTATGGCAAATAAAATTCTGGTAACGGAAATTTAGCGTTTCAATTCACTTGTTCAAGAGCGAATCTAAAATATTCTAAAAAGACGATACAAGTAATGAGTTGGTGGAATCACATCCCGGAGCACATTAACCCCAATATCCTTGAGATTGGCTCGTTTAAAATACGCTATTACGGCTTAATGTATGCTGTTGCCTTTGCCTTCACATATCTGCTTGTTTTGTACAGATTGAAAAAGGAGACCTTCGAATTTCCCAAAGCGGTTATACAAAAATATTTCGTTTGGTCCATGCTGGCCTTGATGGTCGGGGCCAGGCTCGGCTTCGTATTGTTTTACGACCTGGCCTGGTTCATCGAACATCCGCTAATGATAATCTGGCCTTTCGATAATTCGTACGGATTCCACTACGTCGGTATTTTGGGAATGTCTTATCATGGCGGACTGCTGGCCGTTATCTTGGTCTCGTTAATTTTCTGCCGTAAGAACAGAATCAGCTTCTGGCGTCTTACCGACCTCTTGTCATCGGCCATTCCGCTCGGATACACGTTCGGCCGAATAGGTAATTTCCTCAACGGAGAGCTCTATGGCCGAGTCACAACCGTCCCCTGGGGCATGTACTTCCCGTTGGACCCGACCGGCCAACTAAGGCACCCGTCGCAGCTATACGAGGCCTTTTTCGAAGGCATATTTCTTTTCGTAATTCTCTGGAGCATAAGGAAAAAGCGAATCTTCGATGGCTTTGGCTTCTGTTTATATATCATCGGCTATGGAGTTGTCCGGTTTTGCATCGAGTATGTAAGAGAGCCGGACCCCGGACTCGGTTCGATTTTCAACTTATTCACTATGGGCCAGCTCCTTTGCATCGCAATGATATTCGTCGGTATTGTTATTATGTTGATAAAAAGTCAATTGTCCAAAATACCCTCGGAGCATAACGGCAATTTATAGAGACTGGACATGGCTGACAAAAAGAAAATAACCGTAGCATTAGCCGGCAATCCGAACAGCGGCAAAACGACTATCTTCAACATGCTCACCGGTGCCCGCCAGCACGTCGGCAACTATCCCGGCGTAACCGTCGAAAAAAAGGAGGGCTTGTGCAAATACAACGACTACGAAATGCAAATCGTGGACCTGCCGGGCACGTACTCCCTGACCGCCTATTCTCTTGAAGAGCTAATTGCCCGCAACTATGTCATCGATGAACATCCCGATGTTGTCGTCCAAATCGTCGACGCCTCCAATATCGAACGCAATTTATATCTAACCACCCAGCTAATTGAAATAAACGCGCCACTCGTCCTGGCATTTAACATGAGCGACATCGCCAAACAAAAGGGCCTTGTCTTTGACACCGACCAGCTCTCAAAGCTGCTCGAAGCACCAATTGTCTCGATGGTCGGCAGCAAAGGCATAGGTAAACAACAACTGCTCGACGCCATAATTCAGGTGGCCGCCGAAACTAAACGCGAACGATTACATAAAGTGACATATGGAGACGAAATCGAACAGCAGCTTTCAATAATTGAAACCTTGGCCTCAGACAAAGAACCTGAGCTGACAAAAAAATACACCGCCCGCTGGCTTACCTCGAAGCTTCTCGAACAGGACAAAGAAATTGTTGATAAAGTCTCCGACAAAGAACTTCTCGCCGCCGTTGACGAAGCAGCCTCTCATTTGCGTTCGATTTTTAGGGATGAGCCGGAAATCATAATGGCCGACCGAAGGTACGGCTTTATCTCGGGTGCCTGCCAGGAAACGATTAAAACCACCGTCGAGGCCCGCCACAGCCTTAGTGACGCAATTGACGCCGTAGTAATACATCGCGTCCTCGGCCTGCCGATATTTCTGATTCTCATGTATTTAGTATTCATGGTGACATTCAAGCTCGGCAAATATCCCATGGGCTGGCTTGAGCATCTTTTCATCTCATTAGCCGCCGGCATCATTGACATCTGGCCGGCTGATTCAGCATTGTGGCTTAGGTCATTGATTGTTGACGGCGTCATCGCCGGCGTCGGCGGCCACCACGCCCACCGCGATAGCGCCTGGGGCGGC
>CAZNXD010000290.1:0-2652 GCA_964576935.1 uncultured Pirellulales bacterium
GCTCTTGATGCATCGGCTAAGGAGATAGTCGAGGCGGCACGGCGAACGAACGCCTAGGTCAGCGGCCCAGTGCCGCTGCCGACGCGAATCGAGCGATATACAGTGCTTCGCAGCCCGCATATCGATAAGAAGTCTCGTGAGCAGTTCGAGATGAGAAGCCATAAGCGGCTTATCGATATCAAAGAACCTAACTCGCGGACGGTGGAGGTGCTAAACCGCCTGGTAGTTCCTGCGGGTGTTTTTGTAAAGATAAAGGCATGAGCGGTCACAGACCGCAATTGAAGATTGCATATTGCATATTGAAGTAACCAAACGAAGAACAGTGGATTAACTGATGTGTGAGATAGGCAGAGATGGCTATGCTGCTTGGTAAGAAAGTTGGTATGACGCAGGTTTTCAATGAGGCGGGGCATCTGTTGCCGGTGACGGTGATACAGGCAGGGCCTTGTACGGTTATGCAGGTCAAGGAAGGTGAGAAGGACGGCTACCAGGCGGTTCAGTTAGGATATGACGATGTTAAGCCGACTCGGCGGAAGAAGCCGCAGGTTGGGCATGCGAAAAAAGCCAATTCTGTGCAGAAGCGGTTCGTTAGAGAGATGCGGCTGGTGAGTGATGCCGAGTGTGAATATAAGGCAGGGGATAAGGTGACGGTGGGAGTGTTTGCCGAAGCTAAGACTGTCGATGTTGTTGGGACGAGTAAGGGTAAAGGCTTTGCCGGCGTGATGAAGCGGCATGGGTTCGGGGGATTTCCGGCATCGCACGGAACGGAAAGAAAGCATCGTGCACCGGGTTCGATATCGAGCTATGCAAGTGACGCAGGGCACGGCGGGAACCTTAAAAAGGGTAAGAAGATGTCGGGGCATATGGGGCATGAAAGGGTGACTACTAAGAGCCATGCTGTGGTTTCGATAGACGAAGAGAAGAATCTTCTTGTGGTTAAAGGTTCGGTTCCGGGTCCGGCAGGCGGGTATGTGATAGTAAAGAGCAGCCAAAAAAAATGAAACCACGGATTTCACGGATTTTCGCGGATTAAAAAAAGATATTAATAATGGATTCCTGCTTTCGCAGGAATGACAGAAAGTACTAAAAAGATTTAGATAGAGCGTTATTTTGATGATTAAGTTGGCGGTTTACAACAGGGAAGGCAAAGAAGTCGAGAGCCTGAAGGTCGATGAGGCGACGTTCGGTTCGAGAGTGAGATACCCGCTTCTTAAGCAGGCGATTGTGATGTACCACGCGAATAAGCGTGTCGGGACCGCGACAACTAAGGGCCGAAGTGATGTTGAAGGCTCGACTCGAAAAGTGTTTCGGCAGAAGGGAACCGGTAACGCACGGGTTGGAAATATCAGGACGGGCAAACGAGTGGGCGGTGGAATGACGTTTGCCAAGAAGCAGCGTGATTTCAGTAAAAGTATGCCAAAGAAACAGCGCCTGCTTGCGAGAGATTCGGCGATACTTGGTAAACTGTTTAGTGAGAATGTTGTTGTGGTAGATGAATTAGGGTTTGAACAGCCTCGTACGAAAGATTTTGTGGAAATACTGGGTAATCTGAAGATAGACAGAAGCTGCCTGGTGACTACGAATGAGCGTGACGAGAACGTTTATAAGTCAGCGAGAAATATTCCCAAGATAGACATTATGCCGGTGGAGCAGCTTAACGCGGGCGATATATGTGCGCATAAGAAACTGCTGTTTACGAAAGATGCGTTTTTATCATTAGTGAGTAGTGAATAGTCGTTAGTGGTTTTTATGGATGATTATCAAGTAATAGTTCGGCCTTTGGTTACAGAGCAGGGGATGCACTTTGCGAACGTGCGCGGTGCGTATCCGTTTGAAGTCGCCCGCGGTGCGAATAAGGTACAGATTAAGCAGGCGGTAGAGAAACTTTATAACGTTAAGGTGGCCAAGGTCAGGACGGCTAACCGGAGAGGTAAGCTTCGTCGTCGTGGTCGGCATTTTGGCAAGACGGCTGACTGGAAGAAGGCGGTGGTTTACCTTGAGCCGGATTATCATATTGATTTGTTCTAATAATTAAAGCGGTAATACGATGGGTGTAAGAGTTTATAAACCGACAAGTGCAGGGCGCAGAAACGCTTCGGTGAACGACTATGCGGAGCTGACTACGGATAAGCCGGAGAAATCGCTTTGCAAGCGGATAAAGAAGACCGGCGGACGGAATCATCGTGGAGTTACGACAAGTCGTTTTCGCGGCGGCGGGGCACGAAAGATATACCGCGTAATCGATTTCAAGCGAGACAAGGACGGTGTGCAGGGCAAGGTAGCGACGGTGGAATATGACCCGAACCGGAACTGCTTTATCTCGTTAGTGCATTACGCCGACGGTGAGAAGCGTTATATATTGTCTCCGGCGGGTATAAAGACGGGCGAGATGATAGAGAGCGGCGATTCGGTTGAGCCGAAGGCCGGTAACGCGATGAGATTGTCTTCGATACCGGCGGGTATTGAGATTCATAATATTGAAATGACAGCTGGGCAGGGAGGAAAAATGGTCCGCGGGGCGGGCAACGCGGCGAAAATCGTGGCTAAAGAAGGTAACTGGGTGACGATAATCCTGCCGAGCGGTGAGATGCGAATGATTCGGAAAGAATGCCGGGCGACGATAGGTCGGCTGAGCAATCCGGAACATCAGAA
>CAZNXD010000291.1:0-2649 GCA_964576935.1 uncultured Pirellulales bacterium
AAGCCGTAGGTCTTGGGTTCGAGTCCCAACACTCTCATTTTCAAGTAGTTTTTCTGAGCCGGTGACTTTATTTGGTGTACAATGCGCACCGGTTCAGGTTAATGTCAGTTTACTGCCCCCTTGTTTTTACTTCGTCGACTCCTCAATCTTTGCTTTCAGCTGATCGTTTTCCTCCTGCAGTCTTGTCATTTCTTCTGTTAACATATTTGTAAACTCATCTTGAATCAGTTTGGCGGCCTCTTTGTCAGCCTGTGATTTGAATACTTCTTGTTCCTCCTCGCACCTTTCGAGCAGGTTTTGTTTCATGGCTAGTTCCTTCTCGTGCCTTTTCTCCATATTCGCCATTTGTTTTTTAAGCTCTATATTCTCAGCTGCAAAAAGCCTCTCTTGTTTGGCACTGGACGTTGGTTCCGGCTCACAACCTGTTGCTAATATCATAGCACTACAAACAGCCGCAAAGACCAGAGTTCTCAGAATAATTTCTCTCATTTAAGCGTCCTTTCATATATGGTTGTTTCCGATGTTTTAATCGGACTGTAATATAACAAATAATCACTGGTTGTCAATATCCGAGAGCTATTCAAATAGTACTTGTAACTGCTCTTTTTTTGTAGCATCCAACTTTTCCGGGCTGGTCCATACTGCCAGTTCGAGACTCTTTCGGCAGTGGCAATCCTCACAGAGTAGAGAATCGCCGCCTTCGAGTACAGCCGTTATAAGCTTGATACAGTTATCAGTAGCCATCTTAAGGTTAGAGATAATTTCCTGCAGCAGTGTTTGTTTGTCTTTACCTGCCTCGTGCTCGCGCCAGCAGTCATAATCACTGACCAAGGCTACCATCGCATAGCACATTTGAGCCTCTCTTGCCAGTTTTGCCTCCGGCAGGGCGGTCATACCTATCAAATCTCCGCCCCATGACTTATGCATTAGTGACTCCGCACGGCTTGAGAACTGAGGCCCCTCCATGCATACATAAGTTCCGCCCTGATGAGATTTGATACCGGCTGACTGAGCTGTCTCGTAAATTATCCCGCTCAGTCGGCTGCACATTGGTTGGGCGAACTCACAGTGCACCGCACCATAGCCCTCGAAAAATGTGCTTTGTCTTTTGAAGGTTTTATCGATGAATTGATCGACTATCACCAAATCACCGGGAGCGTTTTTCTCTTGCAGTGACCCTACAGCTCCTGTACTAATCAGCACCTTGGCGCCAAGGCTTTTTAATGCAAATACATTAGCTGCAAACGGCACTTCGCTGGGCGATAATTTGTGCCCCGCCCCATGACGGTTTATGAATGCTATTCTGTTCGGTCCCATATTGCCGATGAAAATGCTGTCGCTGCATCTGCCGAAGGGCGTATTGATATCCTGCTTCTCGAAACCGGACAAATGCCTGAGAAGCTCATCCCCAAATCCGGTTCCGCCTATTACTCCAATTAATCCTTCCGCCATTTTGGGATTCCCTGTAAAGCTTGCCGATATGTTAGCCGTTTGGCGTATCTTTACAACTGTTTTATAGCCCAAGACGAATCATATTGTATAATCTTCGATATGAATCTTGCAGACGCTGTAAAGCAAAAGGCCGTTGATTTGGGTTTCGATGCAGCCGGTATTACCGACACTGACGCCATTAATCCTGAGCATATCGAGGTTTTCAAAGATTGGCTGCAGGCCGGTTTTGCCGGACAGATGAACTACATGCACCGCAATTTGGAGAAATGCATCAATCCTGCAGCTCTGCTTGAAGGCGCTCGTTCGGTAGCAGTCGTCGTATTAAATTACAAACCAGGCGAGATTTCTAACGATACCACCAAGACAGATAAATCCACAGGCCGAGTTGCCCATTATGCCCAATATGAAGATTACCACATTTTCATCAAAAGCCTTTTGCGGCAGCTTGCCGATTTCATCACCTCCGAAATCGATGAACAAGCCCATTTTAAGCTATGTGTGGATTCTGTTCCATTAGCCGAAAGAGCACTGGCGCAAAGGGCCGGCCTCGGATTTATAGGCAAAAACCACATGCTCATCAATCCACAGCTTGGCCCCGAAATACTTTTAGGCGAGCTAATCACCACTGCCCAATTACTGCCAGGCGTACCTGTTGAGCAAAGCTGCAAAAGCTGCAACCGGTGTATCGAAGCCTGTCCGACAGGGGCATTAAGAACCGATGGCTGCTTCGACGCCACTAAATGCATAAGCTATCTAACCATTGAGTATGCCGGTGATATCAAGCCGGATTTGGCTAAAAAGATAGACGACCGACTATTTGGCTGCGACCAGTGCATACTTGCCTGTCCATATTATGACAAGGCTCCTGTTTGTGTAAACAAACGCTTTAAGCATTATCCACAGAACAGTCGTTTGAATTTGAAAACCGTACTGGCGATGACCGAAGATGATTTTGACAGAAAGTTCCGGAACTCTCCAATACACCGGACCGGCCTGGAGATGCTAAAGAGAAACGCGCGGATTTGTCTCGATAATATTGCTGGCTGACCTGTTGGAACCGGCTAAAAGGTTATTTTGAAATCTACGTACCGACCGTTATAAGGAACATTGTTTTCTTTAGTTTCTATGACGCTTCCCTGGAAAGTCTCCTGGATATCACGAACACAATCCGCTATATCTTCCGGCCTGCCCTGGGCC
>CAZNXD010000292.1:0-2648 GCA_964576935.1 uncultured Pirellulales bacterium
CGCCAACTCAGTAATCGGCGAGGATGTAATTGGTTACGCAAGTCACAAAGGTATACATCATAAGATACCACAGATTGGCAGTGCTGTTATTGAGGACGATGTGGAAATAGGCGCATGCTGCGGTATTGAACGAGGCACCTTAGGGGACACGGTTATAGGTCAGGACAGTAAAATTGGCGATTTGGTAACTATTGGGCACGGCACTAAGGTTGGGTCTCATTGTTTGCTCGTAGCACAAGTCGGAATAGCCGGCTCGACAACGCTGGGACATCATTGTATCGTAGGAGGACAGGTCGGCATTGTTGGTCATATTAACATCGGAAATAATGTCATGATTGCTGCCCAGGCGGGAGTAATAAATAATATAGGTGACAATAAAATAGTATTAGGCGCTCCCGCTATAGACGCTGCTCAGGGCAAAAGAGCGTACAGCATGATACAGTATCTGCCGGAGATGCGACAGGGCATTAAAGAGCTACAAGCCAGAGTGGAAAAAATATCCGCCTCCATGAAACAGGACGGCAGCGAATAAATTATTATTATGCCTGTCAAGCCGCTGCAATGTTGAACAAACAGATATCTAATTTCAATTACATCAGTCTGTGAGAACATGTCAGAGATTCTCGGTTTAATTGCAGGTCAGGGGCGATTGCCATTTATGGTCGCCGAAGGAGCCAGAAACGCCGGGCTGAAAGTCGTTTGCGTCGGTCTGGCCGGCAGTGTCTCAGCGGAGCTGGCCGACAAGGTGGATGTTTACTACAAGGTTCCGGTGGCAAGGCCCGGCGTGTGGATTCGCAAACTAAGAAAGCACGGAGTCAGCAGTGCCATCATGGTAGGCCGTGTTGAAAAAGGAAGAATATTTACACCGTGGCGAATCGCGCGATACCTGCCCGACTGGCGTGCGATTCGCATATGGTATTGGCGGCTGCGCAAACAGAATAAGCAAAATGAAACACTGCTTTGCGCTCTTGCCGATGAATTAGCTGCCGGCCGAATAATACTGGAGAATTCTACGATGTATTGCAAAGAGCATATGGCTGTAAGAGGAGTTATGACAAAACACCAACCCAGCTCGGCAGTCGCCGCCGACATTGAATTCGGCTGGCCGATTGTTAAAAAGCTCGGCCAACTCGATATCGGTCAGGCAATAGCGGTTAAAGAGAAAGAAGTGATTGCGGTCGAGGCAATAGAAGGAACAGCCGACATGATAAAGAGGACCGGCAAGCTATGCAAAGCGGGCGGCTGGACGCTCATAAAAAGCGCCAAGCCCGACCAAGATATGCGGTTCGATGTCCCTTGTGTGGGGCCCGATACGATAAAAAGTCTGGCCGAGCACAAGGCAAAGTGTCTGGCTGTTGAAGCGGACAAGACAATAATTATTGACAAGCCGCAAACTATAGAGCTGGCTGATGAGCTCGGTATTGTCGTAGTAGGATACTGAGCATTTGGACAGCGCTTTGAGCCGATAATAACAGGTGAGCTTGCATGTCAAATTTGCCCTTTGAGATTTCAGTCAATACTGTACGACCAAACCGAAAAAAGCATGTCGTTAAGTGTCTGCATATATTGCGAGAGGTTCCGGGTAAGCGTTGCGTGTACGAAGCTTCATGGAACGGCCAAAAAGTAATAGCAAAGGTTTTCCAAAACAATCTTGGCGCAAGGAGACGACTTCGCAAAGAGTGGCAAGGCTTACAGGAGTTAGTAGACAGAAAACTCAATGCGCCAAAACCCCTTTTCTATGGGACGACTGAAGACGGCCGATTGGTAACGGTATCGGAGCAAATAGCCAACTCTACGACTGCGATAGAACTCTATCAGCGGGATTCAGGCAAGACCAGCAGGTTTAATCTTTTGCGTTTGCTCATCAAGGAATTGGCTGCGATAAATAGTAAGGGAGTACTCCAAAAGGACCTGCATCTTGGAAACTTTCTTGTGAGTGATAACAGAGTCTTTGCCCTCGATACCAGTCAAATGGTCTTTTGTCAGCAGCCATTGCCACGAGACAAAAGTTTACGGCAACTGGCGGCAATATTGTGTTTCTTACACGACAACGATTCAATTAGAGAATTGTGCGAGGAATACACCGCTGTTCGCAACTGGCTGCTCAGCTCAGAAGACGAATTGGTGATTAGAAAACATATGGACGTATACCTCAAAAGAGTGATGAGAAAAGGATTGAAAAAGACACTGCGCACAAGCAAGCGATGTGTAAGGTTCAAAAGCAAGGGGTGTATTGGTATCTTCGATAAGGGATTTTGCGAAAAGTCCAAGCCGTCTCAGTTTGTAACCAAAGTAGATGAGTTGATGGATGCAGGTACGATACTTAAGAACGGCAACACTTGCTACGTTTCTCGAATAAACTACTACGGCATGGATTTGGTGGTAAAGCGGTACAACAACAAAGGATTTTTCCATTCACTGAGAACCAGCTTGAAAGGTTCTCGTGCCCGTCGCTGCTGGCTGCATGGCCATCGGCTGGGCATGCTGGAAATTGCAACACCGAAAGTTCTGGGCTTTATCGAACAGCGTAAAGGTTTGATAGTCTGGGAATCATACATAGTAACCAAATACGTACAGGGCCGAAAACTCAATGAAATCCTGCAGGATAAAGATGTAAGCCGGGAAAAACGCGAGCAAGTAAGGCATCT
>CAZNXD010000293.1:0-2633 GCA_964576935.1 uncultured Pirellulales bacterium
CTAGTTCCGCACCATCAAAATGGTCTTTGACAACCGTCGGTGTGTCATGTTTAGGAAAAACAGTATGCCGGCCCAACGCATTTGCTTCAACGGATAAATCCATAAGCGGGAAAATAATATCCGGTTGAAATTTATTCATAAGAGATTGAATCACTTTGTAATGCTCTCCAAAATTCTGCTGAGCCAGTTTAACCGTACTGTTTACTAGTCGCAATCCCGGGAACCCCATAAGAGGGCTAATTAATCGCCGGTCCTCTTCATAGGCTTCCTTTGTTCTTTTTAGTAATGTTTTTACCATAACTTTTACAACTGATTGTTTACGTTCATAGGTATCCCCGGTATGATCCGGGATAACACGCCCCGTCCCGATATTCATCATCGATTTTTTAGGTACTATTTGCTTTAGTCCTAAAAATCAAAATTAATCTACATTTTTATTGTGTCCAATTGTTTTTCCTTGTTTTTAATACAATGCATTGTTTTCCTTTCAAAATATACAGTACAAAGCAATTTCTATAACTAAATTAGAAAGTGGCGGTAATGTTTGTGATAAATCTTATTTTTATATTGCAAAATTATATAAAAGCATTCATTATAGCTATTATTATATGTTTTATTCTTTTGAACTCCAGAATTATTGTTATATTTACCGCCATATATTAATTTAGTATATTTTTATACAACTAATCCGTAACGACAATGAAAATCTCAATCAAAGGTATCAAGGGAAAAGATTTTGTTATTGACCAAAATGATAGTTTAGGCATGAAGCTATCTATGTTAATCGAAGGACATTGTACCATTGGGGTCCAGGAGGCGATAAAAAAGTATGGGTACACCGAACAGCGGTACTACCAATTGTTAGCAAAATATAAGCAGGGTGGTGCCCAGGCACTGCTAGACAACAAGCCTGGTTCAAACAAGCAACCTGTCAGAACAAAAGAGATAGTCAACCAAATCATCAGGCTCCGGTTTTTAGACCCTTTCTCCAGTGCTGATGTAATCGCCCAGAAGCTAAACCAGATTGGCCATAAGGTGAGCAAACGTAGTGTGGAAAGGACTATTACGGAGTATGGGCTTCAAAAAAAACACATGTTCTAAACCCTCAAAAAGAAAAACAGCGACAAGATATTGAAATACACAAAACAAAGCGTGAGAAAGTAACGGTCAAAGCCAACAACCAGTGGATAGAACGGTTTTTCAGGGAAAGCCTCTCGAAAAAAATAAGTGGGACTTTAGTCGGTTTATGGTTTTTGGCTGCTGAACATTTACGTTTGGGCAATTGGGATTTAATAAAAGGTTTCACCGGATGTACCGATGCAGATATTGAACCCCGCATAGCTATGCAGATAGTTAATGAGGCAGCATTATGCAGTAACCGCATAAGAAAGAGCAATTATATTACCCATCAGGGCTTTGAGTTACTAAATGGACTTGGGTTTTTGGTAACCGATGGGCAGGTGCATGATTTACTCGATAAACACACGGTCAGTGAAGCCCAATCATTGCAGGAATCATTAGCTATGATAAGGCTGAACAATGGTCATTATCAAGGTTGCTTAATAGCAATAGACCCCCATCGTATTGTGTCCACCTCCCAAAGGATAATGCCGAAAAAGAAAAAACAACCAAAGGAGCCTTCAAGAAAAATGGTACAAACCTTTTTTACCTTGGATACCCAAACCGGACAACCCATAGGATGTGGCATTGGTTCTCCTGGCACTAATACTACCCAGGCAACAATAGACCTGCTGGGCATGACAGAACTGGTGAGCAAGAATGCTTTAATACTGGCCGACAAGGAACACTTTACCGAATATTTAATTCGAAGTATTGATCAGAAAAGCAGTTTTGAATTCCTTGTCCCGGCAATATCAACAGAAAGGATACAGAAAATAGAACGTTCCCAAACCTACCAAAGAAAATGGGCCGGGTATGCATTAGCAGAAACGATGTTTAATTTTGCCGGGCACAAAGAAATATATCGGCTGATCTCCCAGCGTGAAGGTGAAACAACAAAAGATTACCAATACAAATCATTCTTGGCTTTATCCAGCAAACCAGCAATAGAACTACTAACTGAAATGTATCAAGAGAGATGGTCGATAGAAGACTTTTTCAATTTTGACGGTGCCATGGGGTTTGACCGGGCTTCAACATTTAACCTGAACATCCGGTATGGAAAAATGTCCCTGGCTTTATTGGCACAAGCTGCAACTCATGAACTAAGAAAAAAGTTGCCAAAACCATACAGCCGATGGAATTCAACTCATTTGGCAGATGCGGTATTTTCAAAAATGGATGGAGATATAAGGGTGCTTGACGATACCATTATTGTAACGTGCTATAATGCTCCAAAAGAATTAAATTTACAAAATAATTATCAAGGATTACCGGCTAAATTGATCTCTGAAGGAATTAGCCCAAAGTTGCCTTGGCTTTATGATTATAAATTGGACTTCAGGTTCAAATAAGATTTACTAAAATGAATACCCCATAAAAAATCGATGATATTCATCGGGAGGGGAGTCGTTTCATGCCACTTGAATGGATTTGATATTTTGTGTAAATAATTCTGATTAATTCTCAATTCTCTTTACGTTAATTTATCGATTCAGTTTAATCTAAACGTT
>CAZNXD010000294.1:0-2596 GCA_964576935.1 uncultured Pirellulales bacterium
TTTGCAGTACTGAGTTCCAGCGTAGCGGTGAAAATCTGCCTGGCTGGCTTGACAGGCTCAACTGCTGCGGTCTCAACAGGCTCTTTTTCGTCTGTTGTCTCTGCAGCGGCAATAGTTGTATCGGTCGGTATCGCGGTCGGCGGCTGTGGCTTTAGCTGAAGCTCGGCAATAGTCGGAACCTCGCCGCCTTTATCTGGCGCAATGATTGTATAGACGACAACACCGAGCACCGCCGCCAGCGCAAACATTGCCGCCATCGCGAGAATTTTACGATGCATGAGCTGCTTGGCGCCCTCGACGTGGTCATATTCCGGATATGAAATTGGCGGCCGGGCCTGACTCTCGATGCGTTCCTTTATACCCTCAATAATCCCGGCCGGAGCTTCTTCCGCGGGTATTGCGTTTACCAAATCCCGGCATTTTACGAGCTCTTGCAGCCGGGCAGCAATGTGCTCGTCGTGTTTTACGAGCCTTTTGACTTCGGTTTTCTGTCGCTCACCGAGTTCCCCGTCTATATAGCCATTGAGCAGTATGTCCAAACGCTCTTTGTCTATCATTGCAAAATCACCTCCAGTTTTTGTCGAAGGTTTGCCCTGGCCCTGCTTAGCCGGCTCTTGACCGTCCCCAGCTCAATCTCAATTACTGCTGCAATCTGCATATAGTTCATACCTTCGATATCCCTCAAAACCAGCACTGCCCGCTGGTCGTCGTCCAGTTCGTTAATCGCCGCAATGAGCAGCTCGACCTGCTCTTTACTCTGGGCTACGACGGCCGGGTCCGCTGCCACGTCATCAGCCAGATAATTTCTCAAAGCCGCTTTTGCCTGCTCATAATCACCGCCCGTCTCGGCATCTAACGAAACGGCCCTGCGAACGTTCTGCCGCCTGCAATAATTCAACGCCACATTGACCGCAATCCTGAATGCCCACGTATAAAAACTACTCTTGCCCTGGAACCGGTCCACGTTCTCAATAACTTTGATGAATACGTCCTGGCAAAGTTCCGCCGCGGTGTCTCGATTGTTGCAAATTCTCAAAATGGCGTTATAGATGCGGTCCTTATATTTAATTATCAACCGCTCCAGTGCCGCCGAATCGCCTCTCTGCCACTGCTCAATCAGGGTATCGTCGTTGATACTTATATGTGCCGTCTCCGGCTGCACTATAGCTTCTCCTGTATTAGACACGCAGTCCGCGCAAAAAGTTCCACCGCCTGTTATACCGGCCCAGGGATCGCAGTTTTTATACCTGTTTGCCCGCCCGTGGCGGAATCGCGTAATAATCCCAGATTTTAGACCCGCGGTCAATGTTTTTGCGTTGTTTTGCATTGTTAGATACGCTGTAATTACCAGCCGGGTTTGGAAATAATGTCTACAAGTCACCGTTGAATTGCCTAAATTACCGCAGGCGGCAGAATGGTGATTAACGCAGATTACGCAGACCGCCACGGCAGGGGAGATGTCTTTTTATATAGCCCCCAGGCCCGTCCTGGGGGACGCTCTTATAATTTTATTTCGCTGATTAAGCGTTTGCCGTTCGGATTTGTATAGGTAACAACAAGCATGTATTGCTTATTTGAGGTTGCTTCGAAGGCCAGCTCGAATTGATATGCCCTGAGGTAATCCTGCCAGGCTAAGCTGTTGTCGGCAAAGCTCATCAAATCCTGCTGCTGCCAGATAGCGACTCGTCTGCCTTTCTGGGCGAGAAGGTCGCGGATATATTCGTATAGCTCGAATCGGAACGTGCCGGGGAATTTTATCGCCGAGCCCGCCGCATCCAGAAGGATAACATAGGCGGTGATTTTACTGCTGCCGTTCGCGTCTTGTGCCGGGGCGATTTCCGTCAGGTGCAGGAAATTTACCTTGACCGGCTGATAGGCCTCGCCGGCCAGCTCCGCTAAGCTAAGCGCCACCCGCGAAGGCTTGTCTGTAACGACGTCGGGCGGCTTCTCACAGCCGATGAGCCATAACAACAAAACGCAGCTAATGATTGCTTGAATATAAGTTTTTATAGCCATGCGGAGATTATAGCAGACTTGTAAAAGCTTGTCATTTGTTTATTTAACCACAGATTTCACAGATTACACGGATTAAGCTTTGACGCGACATCTGGCGATGCCTTTCATCCAAAGGCGTTAACCTCCCGACAAGCAAGCTTGCCTCGCCGGTTAGTTACCTTTGTATTTGGGCTGTTTGACAGCCTGCTTCAAAGCTTCAATGATTACAACTCACTATGAAGGGCACGCAGCACGCAGAACGAACTTGGCAGGCGAGGACACGCAGTACGCACGACGCAGAACGAAATTGGGCCTGTCATTGGTTTAATTAGCTGGAAAGGGGGAGGGAGTTTTGAAGATTTATACAATAATTTTTGGCTAATACTCAGAACCCTAATGTTTGCAAGGGTTTATGGGACTTAAAATTTTTATGAACAAATGTAGTTTTTTCTTGCTATATATGTATAGCGTATGCTATACTTTACTTGTGGCAGGGATGCAAAGAATACAAGTCGTTCAGAAGATGCTCGAAAAAAAGGGTTACGAGCTTACAAGAATAAAAGGTTCGCATTTTATCTTTACTAAAAAAGGATTTCAACCG
>CAZNXD010000295.1:0-977 GCA_964576935.1 uncultured Pirellulales bacterium
TGCCAAAGCTGCGGCGGGAAAATGGTAAAACAGCTTTCAGTCTTTTCGGCACGAGTCAAGAAGGGCGACTCGAAAAAGGGTATGAGCTGCAGCGACGGCCAATGTCCTTATACGGGATGAAATTTTTAGTTTGTTGTTCGGGAACGAAGTTCGATGAGTGACAACAAGAACGGCTACGATTTTAATCAAATCGAAAAGAAATGGCAGCAATACTGGTCTGAAAACAGGACTTTCCGAGCGGTTGACTGTGACGATTCGAAGCCGAAATACTATGTGCTGGATATGTTTCCATATCCGAGCGGGCAGGGGATACATGTAGGTCATCCGGAAGGCTACACAGCCAGTGACATTGTGGCCCGGTATAAACGCATGAAGGGATTTAATGTACTGCACCCGATGGGCTATGACGCGTTTGGCCTGCCGGCTGAACAGTATGCGGTTAAGACGGGTACACCTCCGAAAGAGACAACGCAGAAGAACATTGATACTATACGCAGGCAAATCAAATCGCTGGGTTTTAGTTATGACTGGGACCGGGAAGTTAATACAACTGACCCGGCTTATTACAAATGGACTCAGTGGATATTCCTGAAGTTCTTCAACAGCTATTATGATGAGAAACAGCAAAAGGCAAGACCTATCGAAGAGCTTGAAATTCCGCAGGGATTGACTGAGCAGCAGAAGCAGCAGTTTATCTATGAAAATCGGCTTGCATACGAAGACGAAGTTGCCGTCAACTGGTGCCCGGAACTGGGGACGGTTCTGGCAAATGAAGAAGTGATAGGGGGTGTCAGTGAGCGTGGTGGTCATCCGGTTGTGCGAAAGCCTATGCGGCAGTGGATGCTGCGGATAACTAAATATGCCGAACGGTTGATTGATGACTTGAAGGAAGTGGATTGGTCTGAGTCTATCAAAAAGCTGCAGGTTGACTGGATAGGTAAAAGTATCGGGGCAGAAGTTGATTTTAAATTGGACGG
>CAZNXD010000295.1:987-2575 GCA_964576935.1 uncultured Pirellulales bacterium
CTTTGATGAGGTGGTTCGTGTCTTTACGACTCGGCCTGATACGTTGTTCGGCGCGACGTATATGGTAATGTCACCGGAGCACGGATTAGTGGATGTTATTACTACCGCCGAGTATAAAGAGGCGGTTGAGCAATATCGTCAGGAGGCGGCGAAAAAGAGCGACCTTGACCGGACGGACCTTGCAAAGGAAAAAACGGGCGTGTTTACAGGGGCTTTTGCAGTAAATCCTGTCAATGACGAAAAGATTCCCATCTGGATAAGCGATTATGTTTTAATCAGCTATGGGACCGGCGCGATTATGTCGGTGCCTGCCCATGATGAGCGAGACTTCGAGTTTGCCAAAAAATTCGATTTGCCGATTATCGCTGTGGTCGAGCCACCCAAGGATATAAGAATAGAGTATGGTATCAGAAAACCACATGCAGTGTGGACGAAAGATGATAGCACCCAGGCATTTTGGGATGCTTGTTATAAAAAGGTAATGGCAGGTAAAATATCTTATATCGGCGATGGCATTGCTATAAACAGCGGTAAATTCAATGGTCTTTCGACGGCTGATTTTAAGGAGCAGATAACGGCCTGGCTCAAGGGAAAAGGGCTGGGGGAGAAAGCGATTAACTATAAGCTTCGTGACTGGCTGTTTTCGCGTCAGCGATATTGGGGTGAGCCGTTTCCGATTGTGCATACCGACGACGGCAGAATAGTTGCTCTTGACGAGAAAGAGCTGCCCTTAATGCTGCCGGAGATAGCTGATTACAAACCTTCGGGGACAGGCGAATCACCATTGGCCAAGGCAAAAGATTGGCTGGAAGTAACATTGCCAGATGGGACAAAAGGCAGACGCGAGACGAACACTATGCCGCAGTGGGCAGGCAGCTGCTGGTATTATCTGCGTTATATCGACCCGGACAACGACCAGCAGCTATTGGATTCGGAAAAAGAAAAGTACTGGATGAACGTGGATTTGTATATAGGCGGGGCCGAGCATGCGGTATTGCATCTGTTGTATTCGAGGTTCTGGCATAAGCTTCTTTATGATTTGGGCTATGTCAGTACAAAAGAGCCGTTCCATAGGCTGATTAATCAGGGAATGATTCTTGGTGAGGACGGCCAAAAGATGAGCAAGTCACGCGGCAACGTAGTTAACCCTGATAAGGTGATTGCGGGTTACGGCGCCGATTCGATGCGGCTATATGAGATGTTCATGGGGCCGTTGGAAGCAGTCAAGCCGTGGAGTATGCAGGGTGTTGAGGGAGTGCATCGGTTTCTGCAGAGAGCGTGGCGGCTGATTGTGGATGAGGACAGCGGGCAGTTGTGCAATGAGATTCAGGATGTCGAAGGCGATGAGGAAACACTTCGGCTGCTGCATCAGACTATAAAGAAGGTCGGCGGAGATATTGAAAGTTTTGGTTTTAATACGGCCATTAGTGCGATGATGATTTTTATCAATCACCTCAGCAAACAGCCTGTTCGGCCGAGGTGGACAATCGAGAAATTTATACTGATTCTCGCACCGTTTGCGCCTCATATCGCAGAAGAGCTTTGGCAGAAATTGGGCCGCACCGACAGTTTGGCTTATGTACCCTGG
>CAZNXD010000296.1:0-2569 GCA_964576935.1 uncultured Pirellulales bacterium
TAATATCACGGTGGGTACGATTTTATTAGAGACAAGTGAATATTCGAACTGACAGCACAGGAGTAACTACGCCGGGCAGAAAAACTCATCGAAGTAACCGACCCTGGATTCGAACCCACCGGGGAAATGCTTGACGGAATCCCCTTGGGGCTAGTAAAATTCTTGATTTGCGATTTGCGATTTGCGATTTGCGATTTGCGATTTGCGATTTTTCGATTTCAGACTCACCTGTCTTTTCATTCCGGCAGAGCGTTTACTGCGTTACAGGTTTTCATCGCAACCAATATATGCGTAATGAAATGGCAGATGCCTGCTGCAGATATGAAGAAGAATATCGCCCACGAAAAAACAGGATAGCCTGCAAAAGCCCTGCCTATGAGTCCAACGAAAGCAAATACACATATCATAAGAACCGTCATGACCACTTCGAAAAGGATGAACAAAAACGCATATATCAAGAACAGAACAAATGATAACTCTTTAGCTTGTACTGACCGCCGATGTATAAACGCGTTGCAATCTTCGGCAAATCCGGTGAACATTAACAATGCCCAGTAAAAATTGAAGACCGGAATGAATAAAAATGCGACTGCCTTGGCAGGCGAGGTGGATGTCTGGGCATCCTGAATTGTCGCCCACATCTTGTAAAACAGTATAAGCTCAATTAACACGCTGCATACCCAGAAAACATCCGCAGCCGCGAAAGTCACAATCAAAGTCGAATGGGCACTCTCTCTTATTGCCAGCACCAAACCTAAAAAGCCAAGAATCCCCGCAATAATCCGCACGACTATCCAGCAATACACAAACACTATTTTTGATAACGCTTTTGACTTTGGCTTTTCTTCCTTTACCGGTTCTGCGATTTTTGCCGGAGGTGCGACACGCGCCGCGATTTTTTCCGGCGCTTCCACTGGCGATTCGCTTTCTGCGGGGGGAAATACAGATTCAGGACTTTTGACAGGTTGTGCCGCTTGCGCCGGGGGTGCTACCGGCTCCGGAGTTTTTGCGGCCGGCTCTACGATTGCGGGCGTCTCTATAAATGGTTCAATAGTAAAGGTCTTACCGCACTTGGGACACTTTGCCTGCTTACCAGCGTTTTTATCACTCGTGTTAAACCTTACCTTACAATGAGGACACTGTGTTTTCATAACGCAAAATTTTCATCCTTCCTGTGGCACGAGTTCAACTCCAAGAGCTATTCTATCATATTTAAAGCCGAATCGAAAGGATTTTATTTTTCTCCAAGGCCTTGCTCAATCCCTGTCTCGTTGTTCTTTTGCTGCCTCTGAAGTCTTCCGCTGTTTACCGTCCCTGTCTCTATATGTCGCTTTGAAAATCCTCATAACACCGCCTTGTTTTATTTTTTCGAATAAATTGCTCTATTAAATAACCCACCCAAACACCTAAAAACGCCAACCCCCCTAATAATCTCCACATATTAGGTGTAATTTGAAATTTATTTGGTGAATACCTATGTCTGAAATATGAAGCTATTATGCAGAATGCCAAAATTGAACAGGATATTAGAACCGCTTGAAGAAATTGGGATATTTGTTTTTTATCCACATAAATGTTCACTGTGACAAATGTAGCTAAAAATCCCACAAACCCCGCATTCAATAATCCTAATTGAGAAAACCAAAATACCTTTTCGAGAGAAGTGGCCACAAACCACAAAAGAAAAAGCACAATAGAAGCAGATATTAGTACAAGTGAAAATATTTTCTTCCATTTTTTAATGTTATGTGTTGGTTTTTTTATGTCTCTTTTAAATGCGAAAACAATACAGAATATTATCACGCAGAGGAAAAAGCACTGCCATAAGAAAACTCCATAATTTATACATCTTGGCCAGCTATCCGGCATAAATCTATAAAGGGTCATTAGATTCATTCCCGCATTAGGGTCACCGGAATACCAATATAAAGACATCATAGCAATCCCTACAGGGGGGCATAACATCATGCCAGCTAATATAAAAATACCTACTAAAATACAAATTACCTGCTCTCGATTCATATTCTTACTTTGTTATCTTTTTATTCGTTATCGTCAGCCCGAAATACTCAAAAAGCTTGTCAGCGGTTTCGACCTTACAGCTCCCGCCATGCATAATCCGGCAAAACGCAGCTTCATCAACACCAGTATCTTGGCTGATTTGATACCTACTCTTACCGCGACAAACGATTTCTTTAAAAAAGCGGATAAATAAACGGCGCCAGCGCCGAGCTGCTCATCAGAACCAGAATACCAAGTACCAGCAGTATCAAAATAATCGGCAGCAGCCACCACTTCTTGTTGTGCTTGAGGAACTCCCAAAACTCGCTTATCAAAGAGGAGCGTTTTTCTTTTGAAAGCTGTTTGAAGTTCTTTTCCTTAGACATAAATCATTCCTAAAACTGATGAAAGTAATCTTTGGCTGACCGTTTGTGCCTATACTCAATCCAATACGTATTCGCCTGCGCATCATACTTCCTGCAAAGCGGGTCACGCCCCAGAATCCTGAATAACACCGCTATCGGTGTGACGACCCCGTAATAAAACAGCCCCATAACCAGATGGCTGA
>CAZNXD010000297.1:0-2569 GCA_964576935.1 uncultured Pirellulales bacterium
AATCACTCGGACAGTCCACGACAAGCCTTTCGACCGGTTCATGACGGTGATTATCCACCATCCTGATAATTACCCGCGGTTTGCCGACGCAAAGCTCATAGCCCTGCCGGCGCATATTTTCAAGAAGGATGCCCAGGTGCATCAAACCTCGACCTGATACAACAAATTCGTCGTGGGTTTGGCCAGGCTCGACACGGAGAGAAAGGTTTTGCTGCAATTCTTTGTCGAGCCGTTCTTTCAGATGTCTGCTTGTTACGAATTTGCCGTCTCTGCCGGCGAACGGACCGTCGTTGACTCGAAAAGTCATACTCATTGTCGGCTCGTCAATTGCGACAATCGGCAAGGCGCTTGGCTTTTCAGCACAGGCAATAGTATCGCCGATATCTACCGGGTCAAAGCCCACAATCGCGCAGATGTCACCTGCTGTTACTGTTTGAGTTTCTTTTTTGCCCAATCCCCGAAATTCATACAGCTTAACAACCTTTTGCTGTGTGCGATGGTCGTTTTTGTCTATGACAGTGACGGACTCACCCTGCGAGACCCTGCCAGCAAAGATTTTACCCACAGCAATTCGGCCGAGATAATCGGAATAATCAAGCGTCGTAACAAGCATCTGCAAAGGAGCATCCGAATTGGCTTGCGGGGCGGGAATGTGTTTTATTATCGCGTCAAAAACAGGTATGACATTGTCGTTTGTATCGTCGAGTTTCGTTCTGGCCCAGCCGTCGCGTGCCGAAGCGTAAATTATCGGAAAGTCAAGGGCATCATCGTCGGCCTTTAACTGAACCAGCAGGTCAAAGACTTCGTTTACAACATCATCCGGGCGGGCGTCTTTGCGATCGACCTTATTAACCACGACGACCGGCTTGAGTTTGTGATGCAGCGCCTTTGAAAGGACAAAACGCGTCTGTGGCATCGGCCCCTCGAACGCATCGACAACCAGTAGTACGCCGTCGGCCATCTTCAGTACACGCTCGACCTCTCCGCCGAAATCGGCATGGCCGGGGGTATCGATAATGTTAATTTTGTATTCCTCTTCGTCGCGGTTCGTGTAGAAAACTGAACAATTTTTGCTTAGTATAGTGATACCTCTTTCTCGCTCCAGAGGGTTTGAATCCATAATCAGGTCGTGTTTTTCGCCGGCCAATTTGTCAAGCTCGGCGTTTCTGAACATCCCGGACTGATACAATAGCTGGTCAACCAGGGTAGTCTTGCCGTGGTCAACGTGAGCAATAATCGCAACGTTCCTGAGATTCATAATCTATTCTGAGCCAATAAAAACAGTAAAAGGGGCAAAGTTGTAACACAGCAGCTGATAAAGTCAAATCGAATCTGTATTAATAACACTGACTCAACGACAGCGGATGAGTTGATTATGGTCATATTTGGCGTGGGGGATAATGGTTTTTACATCGGCGATAAAACGCTGGCCGTCTTTCCAATAGCCAGCGGTTGGTTTCAAGGATGAGTCAAAGCCAAGGAAATAGCGATTGATATTAGCTACGAGAATTTCTCGGACATATTTACTGACCATTGAAGCTAAGGCCACCGGTAAAAACCTGTCGTCGGCCTTGGTAACAAAATGCACACGCATCGTTCGCGAATCACCTTTCAACTCATAAGTGCTCGTATTATTATTTTCACTGATTATACTCAGCTCAAGCCCGCCGAACATTCGCTGAAGATTTCTTCGATAATGGCTGCGCCCGCCCTGTCTATCGACAATGATTTGTAAGTTCTCTTTCGGGAAAGATTCCAGCAGGTTCTGTATAAGTCCAGATGTTGTACTAAAAAGCACACTGGCCTTGTTCTTTACATTGGATACGAGTTTATTGTAATGAGCGACATCAAGGCAAAAGCTCCTGAGGCTCAACAGCTTTATTCCGCTACTTGCCATATCGTCCATGAACACATCCGACGCAATCCTGATATCCGCCGCCGCTGAGCTTATCGAGCAGCCGTTATTATTTCGATGCCAGGGATAATCTTCGAGTCGCGAGAGACATTCAGGGCACAGATATGAAAGCACCTGGTCGTAGCTTGCCGGTTCCGTTCCCAAACACCTAAGAGCCCCAAGCGTTGTTCGCTCCAGCTGGCTTGTGCCGAGAGCCCTGCTGTATGCCTTTTTACTATCAGCGATAAGCAGCCGGCCGCCAAGGTGCCTGCGACTTGGGGCGATGCTTTTTTTCAGGACCGACCATAAATCGGCGCCGAGAAGGGATTCGGGAACGGAAAAAGCGCTGCACGAAACAACCAGCGGACCAAGAATCGGCCCGTATCCGGCTTCGTCAATCCCTGCCAAGATTACCATCCCTGTAAGCCTCCTTGCATACACTTAGAGCAATTTAACTTTTCGTATTCGCTTTATGCCTGTTGCGGCTTCGGCTGACGGCATCAAATTTGCTCGCGATATTTCAATATCGCTGTGCAATTTTCTTTGTCAGCCTTGTCCTCACGACGGCCTGAATACGAACAGAAAAGCTTAAAGTGCTCTAAAAAGCAACGCGTGACGATTATCCCCGGTGCGACTCGAACGCACAACCTCTGGCTCCGGAGGCCAGCGCTCTAT
>CAZNXD010000298.1:0-2554 GCA_964576935.1 uncultured Pirellulales bacterium
GTCGCCAGCGTTCCCCCGGACGTCGTATATACTACGTTTGAGCCTACCTTCTGCGCTTGTGGAGCATCCAGTACTGCATCGGCGCTTAGATTGCCTGCTATCGACATCGTTGAGGTGGCGGTCGCCGGCATAGCAACATCGTAGGGTACGCGCACATCGTTATCACCTGCCACCTGGAAACCGTCAACCTCTCCGGTCGAACCGATTCGCTGCACACGATATCCGGTTGAAGGGTCTACCAGGTAAGTAGCAGCATCAACTGTAAATGCCCCTGCGCGACTGTAAAGGTTTTGTTCGCCGTCACTTACAACAAAATAGCCTTCGCCTTCCATTGCAAGATCCAGCGGATTGCCTGTGTTGACAATATTGCCCTGCGCCATATTGGGGCTGATTCCGGCAACGCCCACACCGCTTCCCATCTGCTGCGGGTTTATACCGCCTACAGTACTGGTAGGTTGCGAGGCCTTCTTAATCGTCTCAGCCAAAAGCTCGGCAAAGATTATCCTGCTTGCCTTAAACGCTGTGGTATTGATATTGGCAAGATTGTGCCCGGCAATATCCAGCATCTTTTGGTGTGCCTGCAATCCGGTTACTCCCGATGATAATGCGAAACTCATTTCTTGAGCCTCCTAAGAAAAAGTTCCAAAACAATTTTAGTCTCGAACCAATACTATCGCACCCAGACTCAGCGTGTATTCCTGAATGTTTTCGCCCTCTCCTACGTTAACACCTAAAAGGCTTCCACCTGTATCCGGGTCATTGAAAATCGAATCTACAACACCCTCCATCTCTTCAAGTTGGCCAGTCGCCTCGTTCTCTGCAAAGAATGTTACCGTCCTACCTAAAAGTCCTGTGGCGTAGCTACGATTCGCACTGTTAAGAATCGCCCCAAAATTAGACGAGACACCTTCGAGGTTTGTGTTGACTAATTCAAGTTGCTGCAGCTGAGAAAACTGTGCAAGCTGTGCGGTCATGTCGTCGCTACTAAGCGGCTCTAAAGGATTCTGATGCTTCAACTGCGTCACAAGCAGATTCATATAATCAAGCTGAATGTCACTGGCTGAAGCAATGTCCATCTCATATCTCCTTTAGTCTCGTGCTGTTTCAATTAACTTCATCACTCCACTCTCAAAAGCAATCAGCGTGCCACCCTTGACGGCACATCTCAAC
The DNA here is from genome assembly GCA_964576935.1 of uncultured Pirellulales bacterium. GTDB lineage: Bacteria > Planctomycetota > Phycisphaerae > Sedimentisphaerales > Anaerobacaceae > CAYMOE01. The sequence continues at coordinate 1,171 of CAZNXD010000298.1, forward strand.
CATACAGACTTAACTCTTTTTAAAACAAGGGTTTGTAGAATAAAAATTACTTCTGCACATCGCGGACTTTTTTCATTCAGCGGCTGCGCCTGTGATAAAACTTCCGCCCCTACCAGAAATATCTTCCGCAAAGTTACATACGAGCGCTTACCACAACGAACTCAAAACATGCATTCGTATAAAACGTCCCATAACTACAATGTGAAAAAGTCCTATAACGGTAATATGCAGAAGTAAAAGTATACGAGGTTGATGTTGCTTAGAGTGTCCGATAAAGCGCAGATTAAGTACGAAATGTGCATAAGATTAATTCACTCAGTGACATTATTGGCCGGTCCCATAAAAGATTAAAGTCGACATTCTAAAGATGACGATTTATTGGACATTCACATAAGTTGTTTCACGCAGGATCCGGCGGTAAATTTTCGGCAGATATATGACTTTACGAAGAGTTCTCACCATAAGCAGACAAAGCCAATTGCATCAATTGGCACAGCAATATGCAAGAGAGGTCCTTATTGCCGACGATCTGCCCGAAGCACACGATATTGCAAGAACAGTCAAGCCGGATTTGGTAATTTTTGATGATTTCTTCAGCTCTGATGACATTCGGCGATTTATAACAACGACCGATAACCTTTATGACCAGGTTCCCGTGGTAATCATCTCAGATTCTAAAGACCGATGTTTTGAATCCGCACGATTAGCAGAAACATCGGCCGTCCACTGTATCGAACACGGAGACAACGAAGCTCTCGAACGAATCATACACCAGATTGATAAGCCCTCTTCTGATACCGAGCGTAACGTAACGACCGATTTCTTCTTAAACGACCTGGCTGCCTCAGTCACCTTAGCGGGGCAAAGTACCGCTGCCAAAAACCTGCTCGACATGATTGAGATGGTTGGCTCAAGCCGATGCAATCCTGCTCTTATCGTTGGTGAGACGGGGACCGGCAAGGAAATAGCTGCAAAGGCAATACACAACATCAGATGCCCAAAAGAACAGTTCGTTGCTGTAAACTGTGCCGCCCTTACCGCGAATTTGCTCGAGAGCGAACTCTTCGGACATGTCAAAGGCTCATTCACAAGCGCCGACCGGGACAAAATCGGGCTTATGGAATTAGCCGGCAAGGGAACCCTTTTTCTCGACGAAATCTCTGAAATGCCATTAGAGCTGCAGGCAAAGCTTCTGCGGGTCCTTCAGGAAAAAACCTTCCGAAAGGTCGGCGGAACAAAGATAATTCCCTGCAACGCCTTGATAATAGCTTCGAGCAACCGCAATCTCTTCCAGGAGCTCCAGCGTAAGCGATTCCGCCGAGATTTATATTACAGGCTAAGTGTATGTCCGATAACTATCGAGCCCTTACGCTCTAATCAAAGA
>CAZNXD010000299.1:0-2551 GCA_964576935.1 uncultured Pirellulales bacterium
GTCCGCCTACTGAGGTTTATTACATGCCGGAAGTCTTTGGTGTGTGTGACGAGCTCGTTGAGTCCGGTAAAATCCGCTTTTACGGCGTTAGCGTCGAGAAAGTCGAAGAGGCCCTTAAGGCAATAGAGTATCCGAACGTACAGACAGTACAAATTATCTTTAACATGTTCCGGCATCGACCGGCTGAGCTTTTCTTTGAGCAGGCCAAAAAACAAAAAATCGGTATCCTTGCCCGCGTTCCGCTGGCTTCGGGAATGCTAACAGGTAAATTGAAACCTGATTCTAAATTTGCATCTGACGACCATCGAAAATTTAACCGATACGGAGAGGCGTTTGACAGGGGTGAAACCTTCTCCGGTGTTGATTACGAAATCGGCTTGAGGGCTGTTGAAGAGTTGAAAGCTGTTTGTCCGGCTGGAATGACCATGGTGCAGTTTGCTCTGCGATGGATTTTGATGTTTGATGCCGTGACATGTGCAATCCCCGGGGCAAAGCGTCCAGCCCAAGCCGAGGAAAATTTATCCGCCGCAGATTTGCCGGACCTTTCCAATGAAGTTATGGCCGAAGTACGCAATATCTACGACCGTCACATCCGCGATTTGGTACACCACTACTGGTAATATTAGCCGCTGGCGTCTATTGACTATATAAATTCCTTGCTTTTCGAGAAAATCCTCACCACAATGCCGTTAGTAAACACTATTGTTATATTAACCTAAAGAATGGGAGGCAATCATGGCCACAGCTACAGCACGTCATATTTTAGTTGAAACACAACAGCAATGCGAAGACCTAAAGCAGCAAATCGAAAATGGAGCCGATTTCGAGGAGATTGCCAAAGAACACTCGAAGTGTCCATCCGGTGAGCAGGGTGGAGATTTGGGCGAATTTAGTCAGGGCCAAATGGTCAAGGAATTCGACGAGGTAGTCTTTAGCGGTGACCTTGGAAAGATTCACGGCCCGATAGAGACACAGTTTGGATTTCATCTGCTTGAAGTTACCAGCCGAACTGACTGATTTTACGGAAGAAGATTACTTAGGTGGGGGATTATGCAAAGGATATTAAATGAAAAGGAGGTCGGAATATGATTACTGAAATCACCGCGCAGGAACTTAACACCGAAAGCTTCATTAGCGGCAAGGTCATGGAAATTAAGGAGACCGTTGGCGATGGTACAGCGATTAACGCCCTTTCTGGCGGCGTCGATTCATCGACTGTAACGATGCTGGGTCATCGTGCATTGGGCAGTCGTCTTAGAACCGTCTTTATCCAGAACGGCCTGATGCGAGAGGGCGAGGCCGAGCAGGTTGTGGGTTTTTTCAGAGAGCTCGGTGTCACGGTCGAGGTAATTGATGCCCGCAAGGAATTCTTCGCGGCCCTGAAGGGAGTTACGGACCCCGAAGAAAAACGCGAGGCCGTTACTCAGACCTTTTACAAAAACGTATTCGGCCGGATTGTCAAGCAAAGCAATGCCAAATATCTTCTGCAGGGTACTATCCTGACAGACGTTGATGAGACGGTCGCAGGCATCAAGCGGCAGCACAATGTCTTCGAACAGCTTGGTATCGACCCGCAGCAGGTCTTCGGCTATCGCATTATCGAGCCGCTCATCGAGCTTCGCAAAGACGGCGTAAGAAAAGTAGGCAAAGCATTGGGATTGTCTGCCGAATTATTTGAGCGTATTCCATTTCCGGGCCCGGCACTGGCCGCACGTGTGATAGGCGAAGTAACACCCGAGCGTATCGAGACTGTGCGTAAGACAACTGTTATCGTCGAGAAATTACTGAAGGATACCGGGGCATTTCAATACATGGCCATTTTGCATGAAGACCGCGTTACAGGTATGCGCGATGGCAAACGTGATTTCGGCCTGCAGATTGAAGTCCGCTGCTGGGACAGCATCGATGCTCGAACCGCGACACCAACCCGCCTGCCGTTTGAAACTCTGGAAAAGCTCAGCCACAAGATTATCAACGACGTGCCCGGCGTTGTTAGCGTCACGTACAACATAGCAACCAAGCCGCCCTCTACAATCGAAGCAATTTAAATTCTATTCGCTGTTTTCTTTAATATTTGCAAGAGTAAAAGAGAAGCCATGAAAATCCTTCGGCAGGCTCAGAGACGGGTTGCTTCGACATATTGGATTTATGGCTGCAAAAAGGAGGTTTTATGAAGCGTGTACAGATTGTTCCGTTAGCGGATGATAAGCCAAGCCTGAAGGCTCTGCTCAAGGATACTGAGCGGAAATTGCGCGGGGGCAGGACTACGTTTAAGCGACAAAGAGAAGGCAGGTGGGTGCACGTCAGGTATCCCGGCTGGATTACCTGGGACCTGGCCAAAGGAGGCATCATAGTAGCCAAGGTGCAGTCCAGAAAGCCGGGAACTGAATGGCAACTGTTGCAGGCCTTTATAGGTTACGTGGACCGCCACATCGGCCAGTACATTCAGAGTATCAACATTATCTATAGGTGATTGAGCATTGAGTTGATGTCTTGGTAATTTAAGGAGTAAGCTATGAAAGTAGTTCGACAAATTGGTTCTATAGCTTTT
>CAZNXD010000300.1:0-2543 GCA_964576935.1 uncultured Pirellulales bacterium
CATTAGGATCAAATGTATTACCTGCGATTGTCGTGCTGGCAAGGTCCGCATCAGGGTCAAGAATATTCATTGGTAACTCATAGGTGAACGTATTGCCCGTGATTGTAGCCGAGCCGCCAGTAGCGAAGTTAATGCACCCATCTACCGAACAGTTTGATATGTTCGCCGTGCCAAATATCGATATCTCCGAAGCCGCACCCGTAAAAATCGAACCATTTGCCACCAGGGTACCACCATTCTGAACTGTAATCTCGTAAGCGGTATAAGTTTGGTTTACAACTTCTACTCCAGATTGAATGAAGAGCGTGTTCGCATCAACGAGTACATCACCTACAATGATATATGGCGAACCAGCCAGGTCCCAGGTAGTGTTTTCTGTTATATGTCCGCTGACTTCTGTGGCCGCAAAGAGATGTGGATTGTTCAAAAGCCCCCAGAATATAACTAATGCAAGGAACAGTTTCTTCACCTCAACCTCCTTAATGCCATATGATTCAATTTTATATGATTTCATATAACTTTACGTGAATTCTACCGCATTTTCATCGAAAACTCAAGTTTAAAAACATCATGATAATTCCAGGTTATCAAAATTCTTCTTGAAATACAAAACGCCTTAGACTATAAGATTCCGACTTTCCATCTTAGGATGGTGAGCCTGTTCGCACTGAGTTTTGTCGAAGTGTCGAACCGTTTCAGGACTATATTATGTCGGTAATCGTTCAAAAATTTGGTGGAACAAGCGTAGCCGACGCCGCGAAAATCAAAAGAGCGGCCCAGCGCGTAATCAACACCCTCAAGCAGGGCTACAACGTCGTCGTAGTGGCCTCGGCCCGAGGCAAGCAGACCGACCAGCTCATAGCCGATGCGCTCGAGCTTAATCCAAATCCACCCGCCCGCGAGATGGACCAGCTTTTGCATACCGGCGAAATCCAGACCGTCTCACTCTTCGCCATGGCGCTGCAGGCTATGGGCTATGACGCGATAAGTTTCACCGGTGGTCAGATTAAAATGATTACCGACAGCGTCCACTCGAAAGCCCGGATAAAGAGCATCGGAGCTGAGCGAATCCGCGAAGAGCTCGAAAAGAACAAAATCGTACTGGTCGCGGGTTTTCAGGGCATCGACGAAAAAGGCAATATAACCACACTCGGCAGAGGCGGCTCAGACACCAGCGCCGTCGCGCTGGCCGCGGCACTCGAAGCCGATGAATGCGAAATCTACACCGATGTGAACGGTATCTATACTACCGACCCGCGGACATTCAAAGACGCTGTCAAGATGCAGCAAATCAGTTATGACGAAATGCTCGAACTGGCAAGTCTCGGCGCCGGCGTTATGCACGGCCGGGCCGTCGAATTCGGAAAAAAGTACGATGTAAAAATACACGTTAGAAGCAGTAGTGACCAAATCGAGGGGACAATTATCACTCATGAGGTGCCGCAAATGGAAGATGTAGTAGTTTCCGGGGCGACTATTCAAAAGAACATGGCAAAGCTTAGTCTGGTCGGAGTTGATAACAAACCGGGCAACGCAGCTAAGATATTCTCGCACCTGGCCAAAGCCAGGGTCGTGATAAACGATATTGTGCAGACCGAAGTGAGCACCGAAAAAGCCAACGTCTCGTTCACTATGGTCTCAGCCGACCTGAACGCTGCTAAGAAAGCCGTCGAAGAAATTAAAGATGAAGTCAACTGCGAAAGCATATTCATCCGTGACGACATCGCCGAGGTATCCGCTGTCGGTATCGGGATGCGAACGCATTACGGCGTCGCTGATAAGATGTTCAGCGCACTGGCCGAAGCCAAAGTCAATATCGACTCAATTACCACAAGCGAGATTCGTATTAGCTGTATCGTCGACGAGCAACAGGCCGAAAAGGCTCTTATAGCTATCTGCAAGGCGTTCGAACTGGATAAACCCGCAGAGAAAAGAACATAAGCTGCTCTATAAACAGTGGCTGCGATAACAAAAAGTACGGCACTTGCCATGAGCAGACAAAAGCGAAACACGATTTTCGCAATAGTTCTGCTGCTGTTGGTGGTAATCATCGTTGCCGACCACCTCGGCTATAAAAACCGCACTTCAACCGCACCGGACGACTCACAAAAATCTAAGGCCCTTGACCTTGAAAAATACCACGGAAAAATTTTCAATGTCGTCAAGGTCGTAGACGGTGACACGATAGATATTGATATCCCCGACGGCAAATATAACAACACAAGAATAAGATTGTGGGGCGTTGATACGCCGGAAACCGAAAGCTCACCCAAAGGCTTAATGTACTATGGCCCCGAGGCCAAGGAGTTCGCTACCGAATTAGTGCTTGGAAAAGACGTTACCGTCTGGCTCGATGAAGGCAACGATACCAGAGGCAAATACGGCCGACTCCTGGCATATGTTCAGCTTGACGATAGAAGTTACCTGAACGAATTGCTTTTGACCGAAGGCTACGCCTATGCCGATTTGCGTTTTTCACACAGCTTCAAAAATAAATACAAGCAGCTCGAATCAGCAGCACGTTCACAGAAAAAAGGACTCTG
>CAZNXD010000301.1:0-2521 GCA_964576935.1 uncultured Pirellulales bacterium
GCTAAGCGTCGAGTACAGAGAAAGGCACAGCGCCGCGGGCAAGTTCCCCGGCGGTTTTATTAAACGCGAGGGTAGACCCAGCACAAAGGAAACTCTAACCGCAAGGATGATTGACAGACCAATTAGGCCGCTCTTTCCCGAAGGCTACGTTCAGGAAGTCCAGATCAACGCTTCGGTAATGAGTTTTGACGGAGAGAACGACCCGGATATTCTCGGTATGATTGGCGCAAGCGCCGCTCTGTGTATCAGTAAGATACCATTTATTGGTCCCATCGGTTCCTGCAGGCTCGGCAGACTTAACGGCGAGTTTATTATCAACCCCACGCATGAACAGCTCGCCGATTGTGACCTGAATCTGCTTCTCGGCGGCCGAAAAGAAGCCATCAACATGATTGAAGTTGCCGCCAGCGAACTGTCGGAAAAGGTAATTGCCGATGCTGTTGCAACAGCGCACAAAACCGTCGGCGAAATCTGCGATATGATTGGCGAACTGCAGGCCATGGTCGCTCCTGAAAAAGAAACCCCGCTACGGGAGTTTGACGAGGACCTCTATGCCAAAATCAAATCAGAATACCAAAGCCAATTGGCCCAATTAAAAGATATAAGTGACAAAAAGCAGCGCAAAAAAAGCGTCAATGAGCTGTATGAGAAAGTGTTTGAAAGCTATTGTGGCGACAAAGAAGACCCCGACGATGAGTCTAAGCACAACCGGGCGATGGTAAAACGAATGCTTCATAAGCTCGAAGGGGAGGTTATCCAAAAAAGGCTGCTTGACGGCAAAAGGTCGGACGGCAGGGGCTATCAGGACCTGAGGAATATCGACTGCCAAGTCGGCATTCTTCCGCGAGTGCATGGCTCGGCTTTGTTTAGCCGCGGTGAAACCCAGTCCATAGTAGTAGTGACTCTCGGAACTGTCAGAGATGCGCAGATTATCGACGGACTGCTCGAGGAATATACACAGAACTTCACCCTGCATTATAACTTCCCGCCGTTTTCGGTCGGAGAGGTCAGGCCGATGCGCGGACCGGGCAGACGCGAAATAGGACACGGTGCACTGGCCGAACGAGCTCTGCTACAGGTCAAGCCGCCCACAGACAAATTTGCCTATACAATCAGGATCATCTCCGATATCACCGAGTCGAACGGTTCGAGCTCAATGGCTTCGGTCTGCGGCGGGTCACTGGCCCTTATGGACGCAGGCGTACCTCTCACCAAACCCGTAGCCGGCATATCGATTGGAATGATAAGTGACGGCAAAGGTCGGCACGAACTGCTGACCGACATCCTTGGCGAAGAAGACCATTTCGGCGAGATGGATTTCAAAGTTGCAGGAACCACAGAGGGCATCACCGCCATTCAGTTAGACATTAAGGCAGAGGGTTTAGCTGAGGATATCATGGTCGAGGCACTTGAACGGGCAAGAGTCACCCGTCTGAAAATACTCGAGACAATGTCAAAGACCATTGAAAAACCGCGTGAGCAGCTCAGCACCTACGCACCGAAACTGATTAGCATAGAGATTGACCCGCAGTTGATTGGCAAAGTCATCGGCCCGGGCGGCAAAATGGTAAAGAGCATCCAGGAGCAGACTGGAACTACCGTCGAAATCGAGGACACCGGCACAATCTATATCAGCTGCGTGGGCGGCGAGAACCATCTCATAGCAAGGGATATGATTGAAGCTTTGACAACTCCGCCCCAGGTCGGCAAGATTTACCCTAATTCGAAGGTCGTTTCGGTTAGAGACTTTGGTGCCTTTGTCGAGATAACGCCCGGCGTTGAGGGCCTTTGCCACATCAGCGAGCTGGACAACGGTTATATCAAGAACGTCGAGGACGTTTGCAAAGCCGGTGACATAATTCCGGTCAAGTTACTGTTAATCGACGACCAGGGCAGGTACAAACTTTCGAGAAAAGCCGCTCTGACCGAGATGGCCGACAAGGACAAAAAAGACTCCGAGCCGGTCGAACAGAAAAAATAGTTCGGCCGAAACTTAAAACCAGAAACCGGCCGGCTTATCGCTGATACGATAGTCGGCTTTTTTATTCTTCCGCCGCAATACTACGGGGGCATCCCGTAGATGAAGTTATCCGCCGAAGGCGGGCAGGCGGAGAACTGAAACTGTAATGCTACGGGTGAAACACGTAGCAGTTTACTGATTTTGCCTGTTTAATGTTTTGCGGGCACATCTTTATGGTGAGCATGCTCGCGCTGAGCCTTGCCGAGATGCCTGTATTGAGCCATGTCGAGGTGTCGAACCAGTATGAATAACGAACAAACCGCAGCGAACAACTCCGAACAGCAGCAAAACCGCCTCGCTGACCTCACCAAACTCACCGGCGAGCTCGCCCACGAACTCAAAAATCCGCTCAGCAGTATCAAAGTGAACCTTAAGCTGATTGCCGAAGAATTGGATGCGATTGGCGCCGGTGGTGAAGGGCTGGGGCATGGCTTTGCCAGGGCCAGGCGGAAACTTGGTGTGGTTCAGCAGGAGACGGACCGATTAGAGCGGATTCTTGAA
>CAZNXD010000302.1:0-2520 GCA_964576935.1 uncultured Pirellulales bacterium
GACATGCAGAATCGCGGGGTGTTTCAAATGTGATAATGCTTTGAGCAACTCGATAAGCGAACCGACATTATGGCCGTCCACCGGACCGAAATACGGTATATTGAGACTCTCGAAGAGCTGGCTGGCGGGCAAGACCATTCGAATATGCTTCTTTATACGCTCTATCGCTTCTTCGACGCTTTTGCCAATTAATGGTGTATGCTCAAGAATATTCTTAGTGGTTATTCGCATATCTTCATAGGTTTGACTGAGCCGAATCTTTGATAAGTACTTGGCGACCGCTCCCTGTGTCGGGTCAATAGCCATGGAGTTGTCGTTGAACACGATAAGCAACTGTCGCTTGACAAGGCCGAGATTATTAAGGGCTTCAAATGAAGTTCCGTTGACAATACTCGCGTCACCAACGACAGAAATGATGTGGTCTTTTTGGTTTTTTTGCGTCTGGCCGAGCGCCATGCCTATTGCGGTGGCGACGGCAGTTCCGGCATGGCCGACTACGAACTGGTCGTAAGGACTCTCAGCGGGATTGGGAAAACCGCTCGGGCCGTCGGCTTGGCGCAACTTTGCGAAAGTATCTTTTCTTCCGGTGATTATTTTGTGAGCGTAGCACTGATGACCGACATCCCAGAGCAGCTTATCTTTCGCGAAATCGAAGACATAATGCAAAGCCAGAGTCAGCTCGACTACGCCGAGATTACTGGCCAAATGGCCTCCGGTCTTACTGACCGAGGCGAGTATGAATTGGCGAACCTCCTTTGCCAGCTCTTTTAGCTGCGGTACTGAAAGGTCTTGCAGGTCCCTCGGCCCCTCTATTTTATTCAATAAATCGTACATGCGAACTAACCATTGTACAAAAAAAACTCCCCTTTCACAACAAGCTGGCGGACAAACTTAGAGAGGTGAATATTGCTGCCTCAAAAAGGCCCAGAGGCTATTTTGTCCTCTCGAGAAGGGCCATAGGCAGTTGTCGAAGAATATCAGCTTCGGGCCCGAAAGATTGAATGGCATCTACGGCTTGGGCGGCCAGTTGTTTCTCTCTCACCCTGGACTCTTCAAGGCCTACCACCGCCGGATAAGTACATTTTGAGGCCTTAATATCTTTACCCGCCGTCTTGCCTATTTGTTCGCTCGAACCGCAAACATCAAGAATGTCGTCAGCCACCTGAAATGCTAATCCCACCTTCAGCCCATATTCCCAGAAACATCGCAATTGTTCGGTTGTAGCGTTTGCAGCAATTGCGCCGCATAGCGCGGCGCACTGAAACATTCGTGCAGTCTTGCTGGTATGAATATATTCGAGCATCTCTTTTGTGCTCGCAACTTTTTCAGCTTCCAAATCAGCCGTCTGGCCTGCTATCATGCCGGCCGGGCCTGCCGATTCTGCCAACTGAGCTATTATCTTGACCGCAATTTGCGGGTCGTCTATTTCCTTTGCCAGAATTTCAAATGCCATAGTTAACAAAGCGTCGCCGGTCAAAATTGCGGTTGCTTCGTCGAAGGCTTTATGGCAGGTGGGTTGTCCCCGACGCATATCGTCATCATCCATAGCCGGCAAATCGTCATGAATCAGAGAGTAGGTATGAACCATTTCAATAGCCGCGGCGGCAACTTCAGCGGATTGGTTTACCGAGCCGCCGATGGCCTCACAGCACCATAGGACCAAAGCTGAACGAATCCGCTTTCCGGGTGATTGCAGCGCGTATGTGATGGCTTTTTTAAGGCCGTCAGGTACTTGAGTTTGTTTTTGCATCAGATGCTCAAGTGTATCATTTACGCGTTGAGCTTTCTTTTGCAGTTCGAGCTGGAAATCCACCTGTACCATAATTCGGTTTAACCCCTCTGGTACGATTTTGCCTTTTGCGGCCAAAAAGCTTATTATATGGCTTTATTCGCGCTTTGACAGGAAATTATGAGCAGCAAAAGAATTCTAATATTAGGCGTTACCGCCTCGGGCAAAAGCAGGGTTGCCTTTGAGCTGGCCAGGCTCTTAGGTGCTGAGATTATCAGCATCGACTCAATGAAGGTCTACCGCCGAATGGATATAGGCACCGCCAAACCGGGCAGAGATGCCCAACAGCAAATCAAATATCATTTAATCGATGTAGTCGAGCCCAGCGAAGAATTCAGCGTCGGTAGATTCTTAGAAATGGCTGAAGAAACCATCGGCAACATAACCAAAAACGACAAGCCCATCGTTGCGGTCGGCGGAACAGCGTTATACATAAAAGCTCTTTTGTACGGACTTTTCGAAGGCCCCGGCAGCGACGAAAAGACTCGTTTGCAACTGCAAAGAAGAGCTGAAGAACAAGGCTTAGCCCAATTGCATCGAGAGCTTGAAGAGTTCGACCCTGTTGCGGCGGACAATATCCATCCAAACGACGCCAAGAGGATAATCCGAGCCCTCGAAGTGTATAAGATTACGGGTAAGCCAATTTCATCACTTCAAAGACAATTCGATGCTGACACTCCTCGTGATGACTGGACCATTATCGGCTTGAGGCGGGACAAGAATTTGGAGAG
>CAZNXD010000303.1:0-2507 GCA_964576935.1 uncultured Pirellulales bacterium
GCGTAAAGTCAAGCTGGGTCAAACCACACTCGAAGAAGTGCTAAGAGTCACTGAAATAACAGGCCCGGTACAGGATGAACAACCAGAAGACAAAGAAGAAGCACCTGCCAATACATATGCTGCGATATTACCCAAAACAGAGCTTGATGAACCCCAGGAGTCCGAAGAAATTACAGAAGCACCTGAAATAGAAATCAACGATATACTTGATGACCCAATTGAGCAGCAACAAGAGGATGCCGAGCTTCCGGAACAAGCCGAAGATAACAAGGATGACCTGCAAAAAGAAACTGAGCCTGTCGAGCCTGAGATTACTGAGCCTGAATCCGCTAAGACTGAGCTCGATGAGCCTGAACAAACGCAGTTGTCAATGAGTGAATGGGAGTTCGTCCAGAGCTTTCGTTCGGCAGCTTTGTATGGTGAAAAGCGAGCATGGAGTCAAGACACAATCCAGGACGACTTTAAGCTTTCAATTGATGTAGAACTTATCGCGGGAAACGGTTATGGCATCTGGTTCCGTACAGATTCCGAGACTATGAGCGGTTATTGTTTTCAGTACGATGCGGGACTCAATGGCGGCAGTCTGGTTCTTAATAAGTGGTGCAATGGCGCCCAAAAGCGAATTGAAGTCACCCCTTTTTCAGGTCCGTGGCATGATTTGTCGCGGCAAATTGAAATCAAAGCAATCGGCCATGAGATTTCAGTTTCTCTTGACGGCCGAGAAGTCATCTCCTGCTTAGACTCACAATATCGAAGCGGAAAGGTCGGCCTGAGATTGTGGGACGGCTCAGAGGCCCATTTTGAGAATATTGTGGTAACCCCGATAGGCAGTAACGAAAAGGTGCCAAATAGTTTAGTTACCGGACTTAATCAAACATAACACAGTCTTCTGGAGAACTACATACAGATAAAACCAATTATACGCTAAGCCATAAGTCGAAGTTGCCGATAATCACGGCGTTGAAGTTCCAAAGGCTAGGTCCACCCGCACTTAGGGATAACGGCCTTTGTTTCTTATATTTTATGTAGGGCAGGTACACTGTAACCATTATTAAGGTTAGGCAGGCCGATTAGAGGGTAAAATTATGTTGGATGTGAAAGAGATACTCGCAGACGCTATTTCCAAACAAGCCAGTGACGTTCATATCAATGTGGGTATGCAACCCATAATACGAAGGAACACCGAGCTTATCCCGCTCGATTTCCCCATCGTCACCAGCATGGATGCAAGCGAAATGGTGATATCCATGGTCGGGCCAGAAAGGTTTCATAAATTCGAAGAAGCTCGAGACCTCGACTTCTCGACCATGCTTGATGACGGCCATCGCTTCCGAGTGAACGCCCATTATCAGCGCGACACGATTGGTATTTCTTTCAGGGTGATTCCCAACCAGGTGCCCTCTTTAGAGGAACTGCACCTACCCTCAATCGCCAAGGATTTGACGGACCTGCCCAGGGGACTGGTATTAGTAACAGGCCACACCGGCTCAGGTAAAAGTACCTCACTGGCAGCAATGGTTGGAGTCATAAACTCTAAGTATAAAAAACGTATTATCACACTCGAAGACCCGGTTGAGTACGCGCTGGAAAATGACCTGTGTATGATTGAACAGCGGGAAATAGGTTTTGATTGCCCCGAGTTTGCATCAGGTCTGAGGCACGTGCTCAGACAGGACCCGGATGTCATCATGGTCGGCGAAATGCGAGACCTCGAGACAACCAGCTCGACCATCACCGCGGCCGAAACCGGCCACCTTGTCTTTAGTACTCTCCACACGGTCAACGCCCCGCAGACAATCGAACGTATCATTGACATCTATCCTTCTACACAGCAAAGTCAGATACGAACCATGCTTGCCAATACGCTGCAGGCGGTAATTTCACAAACGCTCTTTAGACGGGTGGATAAGCCCGGTATGGTCCCGTGCACCGAGATTTTACTTTGCACAAGCGCTGTTAGAAACTGCATTCGAGACAACAGAATCTACGAGATACCAAACATTATCGAGACCAGCAGAAGGCTCGGGATGCAGAGCATGGACCACAGCATAGTTGATATGTATTCAAAGGGCTTTATTGATCGAGAAGAAGCCATCATCCGGTCTACAAATCCCGGTAAGATGGAAAAAGTATTAGCATCTGTTACTCAGCGGGAACTCGTCGCCGCCAATTGATACTGTCGCCAAATTGGTCGGGCGAATTGACCCGCTGACATTTTACGGACACGTTCAAATGCAACACAGCGACCCACAAGGCCACCAAGGCGCCGCCGCGGTTGCCGAAAGACCACAGCCGCAGAAAAGCCGAATCGAATTTAGGCATGACCCCAAAGACGATGAGCAAAAGCAGAATCTGCTCGATAAGATAAAAAACTTCAGAGTTGAGTTTGGGCCGAGCAGAAAGGACATATTAAACTTCACGAACCAGCTGGCGGTAATGGTTCGGGCGGGAATAAGCCTTCAGGATTCGTTGGATACAATCGCCGACCAGCTTCAGAACCTGAAATT